>DOUW01000123.1 GCA_003520365.1 Massilia sp. | reverse complement strand
GCGGCGGCATCACGACGTCAGGCTGCGTGGATGGCTGCGGCTTCGGCTGCGGCTGCGGCTGCGGCGCCTGGGGCGGCGTGCCGCAGGCGGCCAGCAGGAGGGCGACGAGGGCGAAGGAAGCGGGTACACTGCGGCGTATCGATTGCATAAGGACAGTCTATGTGGATCTTGATGCTGGAAGCGGGCGTGGCCTTGTTCCTGCTCGTGTTTATCGTCTGGTGGACCATGTTCTCGGGCCGCCCGGAAGAGCGCAAGCGTCCGCTGCGCGAAGAGCGCAAGGAGCCGGCCCGCCACGATCCCGACGCTTAGCCGCCACGCCGGTCAGTGCAGGCTGCGCGGCAGCGACAGCACGAATTCCGGAATCGCCACTTCGAAGCGGTGACCGTCCTCGGCCACGCAGAAATACTCGCCGCGCATCGAACCCTGGGGCGTGGCGAGCTGGGTGCCGCTGGTGTATTCGAACTGCTCGCCGGGTTTCAGCAGCGGCTGGTGCCCGACCACGCCCAGGCCCTTCACTTCCTGCACGCGGTTGTTGGCGTCGGTGATCACCCAGTGGCGCGAAATCAGCTGGGCCGGCACGCTGCCGGTATTGCGTATCGTGATCGTATAGGAAAACACATAGTTGTCGCGCTCCGGATTGGATTGCTCCGGCAGGTGCTGGGTCCGGATGGTAACGGTGAAATCGTAGGCGGACATGGGCTTCCTCTTCTGGTTATTCTGCCTGGCTGCGGTTTAGTTGCCTGCGCGAATGATGCGGCCCGGACGGCGGCCGAATGTGCGCAAAACGACAATCATACAGCGCCCGTAAAAAGCCCGTTCGCGCAAGCCGCATCAAGCTCGGCGTAAAATAGCCGGATTCTTGACCACCTCACCGTCACCGCAATGACCACCTACCGCATCGCTCCCAGCATCCTGTCCGCCGACTTCGCCCGCCTGGGCGAGGAAGTCCGCAACGTCGTCGACGCCGGCGCCGACATCATCCACTTCGACGTGATGGACAACCATTACGTGCCGAACCTGACGATCGGCCCGCTGGTCTGCCAGGCGATCCGTCCGCACGTGCAGGTGCCGATCGACGTCCACCTGATGGTGAAACCGGTCGACCGCATCATCCCCGACTTCGCGAAAGCCGGCGCCAACATCATCACCTTCCACCCGGAAGCGTCGGAACACATCGACCGCACCCTGCAGCTGATCCGCGACCACGGCTGCAAGGCCGGCCTGGTGTTCAACCCGGCCACGCCGATGCACTACCTCGAGCACGTCATGGACAAGATCGACATGATCCTCATCATGTCGGTGAACCCGGGCTTCGGCGGCCAGTCCTTCATTCCGGAAGCGCTCAAGAAGATCGCGATCGCGCGCCGCATGATCGACGAATCGGGCCGCGACATCATGCTCGAAGTCGATGGCGGCATCAAGGCCGAGAACATCGCCGCCGCCGCGGCTGCCGGCGCCGACACCTTCGTTGCCGGCTCGGCCATCTTCGGCAAGCCCGACTACAAGGCCGTGATCGACGCCATGCGCGCCGAACTGGCCACGGTCGGGAAGTAAGCGTGCAGCCCGGCGCCGCAGTCATCAAGGCTGCCATCATCGACCTGGACGGCACCATGCTCGACACGGTGCCGGATTTCGAACTGGCCCTGAACGCCATGCGCGCCGAGTTCCGCCTGGCGCCGATCACGCAGGATGTGATCAAGCCGATGGTCGGCAAGGGTTCGGAAAAACTGATCCGCGACGTGCTGTCGCTCGACTTCGACCCGGACCGCATCGAGTCCGTGTATGACGAGGCCATGGCCGCCTACCAGCGCCACTACCTCGCCATCAACGGCGAACGCAGCGTCCTGTTCGACGGCGTCATCGAAGGTTTGACGGCGTTGCGCGAACAGGGCCTACGCCTTGCCTGCGTCACCAACAAGCCGATCTCCTTCACCACGCCGCTGCTGGCGCAGAAGGGACTGGCGCCTTTCTTCGAGCTGGTCTACGGCGGCGATTCGCTGCCGAAAAAGAAGCCCGATCCGCTGCCGCTGCTGCAGGTGTGCAGCGACTTCGACCTGCCGCCGCAGCAGGTGGTGGCGATCGGCGACTCCTCGAACGACGCCGAAGCGGCGCGCGCCGCGCGTTGCTATGTGCTCACAGTGCCATATGGATATAACCACGGAAGGCCTGTGCAAGAGATCGATTCCGATGGTATAGTTAATTCGCTACTCGATGCGGCGACCCTGATTCGTGCGCATAACGGCGTCTAAATTTACTTATCTATACATGTTCTTCACCAAAAAACACACTGTCAACCAGACCGGCGCCCTTGAGGCCTGGCTGTGGCGACGCTGGCAATCCTGGGCTAACTAACCCGTATTGATTGCTGCCGGCGGCATTCGCGCATCCGGCAGGTTTTTTGGAACACCAACGCCGCCCTCCCCTACCTCGATAGCTGGCGGCCAGGAGAAGAACATGACCGAACTCGAATTCAAATCGCTGGCCAACCAGGGCTACAACCGCATTCCGCTGATCGCCGAGGCATTCGCCGATCTCGAGACGCCGCTGTCGCTCTACCTGAAGCTGGCCCAGTCGCAGGACACCGGCAAGAACACGTTTCTCCTCGAATCGGTCGTCGGCGGCGAGCGCTTCGGCCGCTATTCCTTCATCGGCCTGCCGGCGAAGACCCTGCTGCGCAACAGCGGCAATCGCACCGAGGTCGTGACCAACGGCAGCGTGGTCGAAACCTTTGATGGCAATCCCCTCGAATTCATCGAACAGTTCCAGGCGCGCTTCAAGGTCGCGCTGCGTCCCGGCATGCCGCGCTTCTGCGGCGGCCTGGCCGGCTACTTCGGCTACGACACGGTGCGCCACATCGAGCGCAAGCTCGCCGGCCAGGCGCCGAAGGACGACCTCGGCCTGCCCGACATCCAGCTGCTGGTGACCGAGGAACTGGCCGTCATCGACAACCTCTCGGGCAAGCTCTACCTGATCGTCTACGCCGACCCGTCGCAGCCGGAAGCCTTCGCCAAGGCGCGCCAGCGCCTGAAAGAATTGCGCGTCATGCTGCGCCGGAGCGTCGACGTGCCGGTCACCACCGGCTCGGTGCGTACCGAGGCCGTGCGCGACTTCTCCAAGGAAGACTACCTGGCGGCGGTGGCCAAGGCCCACGAATACGTGATGGCCGGCGACCTGATGCAGGTCCAGATCGGCCAGCGCATCCGCAAACCCTACGTCGATTCGCCGCTGTCGTTGTACCGTTCGCTGCGCTCGCTGAACCCGTCGCCCTACATGTACTACTACAACTTCGGCGACATGCAGATCGTGGGCGCCTCGCCGGAGATCCTGGTCAGGAACGAGACGTCTCCGGCAGGCGAACGCAAGGTCACGCTGCGCCCGATCGCCGGCACCCGCCCGCGCGGCGCGACGCCGGAACGCGACGCCGAACTGGCGGTCGAACTGCTTGGCGACCCGAAGGAGATCGCCGAACACGTGATGCTGATCGACCTGGCGCGCAACGACATCGGCCGCATCGCCGAGACCGGCAGCGTGAAGGTGACGGACCGCATGGTCATCGAAAAATACTCGCACGTGCAGCACATCGTCTCGAACGTCGAAGGCAGGCTCAAGGAAGGCATGTCGAACCTGGACGTGCTGCGCGCCACCTTCCCGGCCGGCACCCTCACCGGTGCGCCGAAAGTGCGTGCGATGGAGATCATCGACGAACTGGAGCCGGTCAAGCGCGGCATCTACGGCGGCGCCTGCGGTTATCTCTCCTTCGGCGGCGAGATGGACGTGGCGATTGCGATCCGCACCGGCGTGATCAAGGACGGCAACCTGTACGTGCAGGCCGCGGCCGGCATCGTGGCCGATTCGATCCCCGAGATGGAATGGCAGGAAACCGAAAACAAGGCGCGCGCCGTGCTGCGCGCGGCCGAACAGGTCCAGGACGGACTGGATGGGGAGTTCTGACATGCTCTTGATGATCGATAACTACGATTCCTTCACCTACAACATCGTCCAGTATTTCGGCGAGCTGGGTGAAGAAGTGCGCACCGTGCGCAACGACGAAGTCACGATCGACGAGATCGCCGCGATGCGGCCCGACCGCATCTGCATCTCGCCGGGCCCGAAGGCCCCGGTTGACGCCGGCGTCTCGGTCGACGTGATCAAGCAGTTCAAGGGCAAGCTGCCGATCCTCGGCGTCTGCCTGGGCCACCAGGCCATCGGCGAAGCGTTCGGCGGCAAGATCGTGCGCGCCAAGCAGGTCATGCACGGCAAGACCTCGCTCGTCGCCCACACCGGCGTCGGCGTGTTCAAGGGTATTCCGAGTCCCTTCACCGTGATCCGCTACCACTCGCTGGCGATCGAGCGCGCCTCCTTGCCCGACTGCCTGGAAGTGACGGCCTGGACCGACGACGGCGAGATCATGGGCGTGCGCCACAAGGAATACGACATCGAGGGCGTGCAGTTCCACCCCGAGTCGATCCTGTCCGAGCACGGCCACGCGCTGCTGAAGAACTTCCTCGAGCGCTGATTCGCTTCTTCCCGTGCCGCGCCTCCCGGCGCGGCGCCCACACATCTTAGGAACGCCCATGCCGATCACACCACAAGAGGCGCTGCTGCGCTGTATCGAACACCGCGAGATCTTCCACGACGAGATGCTGCATTTGTTCCGCCAGATCATGTCGGGCGAGATGTCGCCGACCATGGTCGCGGCGCTGACCATGGGCCTGCGCGTGAAGAAGGAAACCATCGGCGAGATCACCGCCGCGGCGCAAGTCATGCGCGAGTTCTCGACCAAGGTGCCGATGGCCGACACCACGAATTTGCTCGACATCGTCGGCACCGGCGGCGACGGCGCCAACACCTTCAACATCTCGAGCGCCTCGATGTTCGTGGCGGCAGCGGCCGGCGCGCGCGTGGCCAAGCACGGCGGGCGCAGCGTCTCCTCGTCTTCGGGCAGCGCCGACCTGATCGAATCGCTCGGCGCCGAGATCGACCTCAAACCCGAGCAGATCGCCCAGTCGATCGCCCAGACCGGCATCGGCTTCATGTTCGCACCGAACCACCACGCCGCCATGAAGCACGTGGCGCCGGTGCGCCGCGAACTCGGCGTGCGCAGCATCTTCAACATCCTCGGGCCGCTGACCAATCCGGCCGGCGCGCCGAACATCCTGATGGGCGTGTTCCACCCCGACCTGGTCGGCATCCAGGTACGCGTGCTGCAGCGCCTGGGCGCCCAGCATGCGCTGGTGGTCTGGGGCCGCGACAACATGGACGAGGTCTCGCTCGGCGCCGGCACCCTGGTCGGCGAGCTGGTCAACGGCGAGATCCGCGAGTACGAGATCCATCCCGAGGACTTCGGCCTGGCCATGATCTCGAGCCGCAACCTGAAGGTGGCGAACACCGCCGAGTCCAAGACTCGCGTGATGGAAGCGCTGCGCGGCGAGCCGGGTCCGGCGCACGACATCGTGGCCCTGAACGCCGGCACCGCGCTGTACGCGGCCGGCGTCGTCGCCTCGATCGAGGAAGGCCTGGCCAAGGCGCGCGCCACCATCGCCACGGGCGCGGCCCTGGCCAAGCTCGAGCAGTTCGTCACCATCACGCGCCAGCTGGGCGCCCGCTGACATGTCCGACATCCTGAATAAAATCCTGGCCGTGAAGGCCGACGAAGTGGCCGCCGCACGGAAACACCGCGACCTGGCAAGCCTGCGCCGCGACGTCGAGAGCGACGCCGCACTGCGCGCGGATATCCGCGGCTTCGAAGCGAGCCTGCGCAAGAACATCGCGGCGGGCCGCGCCGGCGTGATCGCCGAAGTGAAAAAGGCTTCGCCCTCGAAGGGCGTGCTGCGGCCCGACTTCCGTCCCGCGGACATCGCCGAAAGCTATGCCGCTGCCGGCGCCTCCTGCCTGTCGGTACTGACCGACGTGCAGTTCTTCCAGGGCCATGCCGACTACCTGCGCCAGGCGCGCGCCGCCTGCGAGCTGCCGGTGATCCGCAAGGACTTCATCGTCGACATGTACCAGGTCTACGAAGCGCGCGCGATGGGCGCCGACGCGATCCTCCTGATCGTCTCGGCGCTCGACCATGGCCTGATGGCCGAACTGGAAGCCTGTGCGCAGGAACTCGGCATGGACGTGCTGGTCGAAGTACATGACGGTGATGAGTTGACCGCGGCGCTGCGCTTGAAGTCGCGCCTGGTGGGCATCAACAACCGCAACCTGCGCACCTTTGCGACCTCGCTCGACACGACCATCGGCCTTTTGCCGCGCATCCCGGCGGAGCGCCTGGTGGTCACCGAGTCGGGCATCGCGGTGCGCGAGGACGTGGAGCGCATGCGCGCGGCAAACGTGCATGCCTTCCTGGTGGGCGAAGCCTTCATGCGTGCTTCCAGCCCGGGTGACGAACTGCGACGATTATTCGACTAACATGAAACCTTCCATCCGCATCAGGGCCGCTCTCCTTCTTCTACTACTGGCAGCCCTGGGCGGATGCGGCACGGCCCCGCCCGTCGCTTCCACGGACGAACGCATCGTCCCGATCATCTCCGCCAGCCCGCCTGCCTCCACCGAAGCCCCGGTGCCGCCGCCATCGCGCACCCTCGACGCCTACAAGGTGGAAGTGGCGCACCACGTCATGCGCCAGAACCTCGACCAGACCTTCAGCGGCCGCCTGCCGCCGATGCTGCCGGCGATCGTGGTGCTGAACATCACCGTGCGCGACGATGGGGAAGTCGAAGATGTGGAAGTCCAACGCTCGCGCAACGACAACGCGTCGCGCGTAGCCGTGGCCTCGATGCGGCGCAGCGGAAAGCTGCCGAAGCCGGCGAACCTGCTGGCGGGGAGTACGCGCCGGCTGACGTTTTCCGAGACCTTCCTGTTCGATCACCAGTATCGGTTTCAGTTGCGCAGCCTGGCTGGGCCGCAGTAGGGTTTTGTAGGGTGGGCGCGGCCGGCGTAGGCACCCCGTGCCCACGCGGTGCAGCGCATGCGTGACGACTGCTTTACTTCATCTGCGAAGACTGGATCTGCCACCGGCCGCGCGAAATGGCATGACGACTGCGGATGCGATTCAGGTACATCTTTGCTGATAGCGCAGTGGAGCGGACAATTCCTGAAGAATGATGTCAACACAGTGCCCGCTTCCGCGTGGGCACGGAGTGCCCACCCTACCGTTCGCGGTGATTACACCGCGCTCGGCCGCGCGATCGTCCCGGCCTTGCGCACGCCGGCCACCGCCGACAGCGTGATGCCCGGCACCCGATCCCCCTGCAGCGTCACCTCGAAGCGCATCAGCTCGTCGCGGCGGAAGGCGTGGATCGTCACCTTGTCGCCGACGCGGTAGCGCGACAGCAGCGCCTCGACGTTGGACGGATTGCCGTTCACGCGCAGGCCGTCGATGGCGATGACGACGTCCAGCGCCGACAGGCCGGCCTGGTGCGCCGCGCCCCCCTCGTGCACCTGGGTCAGCTTGGCGCCCAGCGGGTCGCGGCCGATGCCGGCGTCCAGCGAGGGCTTGCCGCTCTTGCGCTCGTCGGCCAGTTTGACGCCCAGCGGCGCGTACAGCTTGGCCAGCGGGATGTCCTCGGTGCCGCGCACATATTTGTCGAACAGATTGCGCAGCCTGACACCGCTGACCTCGTCGAACAGCGACTCGACTTCCGCCTCGGTGACGCCGCGGCCGACGCCCGCGTAGAAGTCGCGCCCATAGCGCTCCCACAGCGCCAGCATGACGTCGTCCAGCGATTTGGCGCCGCCGGTCTTGGCGCGGATCGTCAGGTCAAAGGCCAGCGCGATCAGTGAACCCTTGGTGTAGTAGCTGATGATCGCGTTCGGCGAGTTCTCGTCCTGGCGGTAGTACTTGCTCCAGGCGTCGAAGCTGGAATCGGCCACGCTCTGCTTGGTGCGGCCGCTGCCGCGCAGCACGCTGGCGATGGTTTTACCGAGCAGCTTGAAGTAGGTCGGCTCGCCGATGATGCCGGCGCGCACCAGCATCAGGTCGTCGTAGTAGCTGGTGAAGCCTTCGAACAGCCACAGGAGCGGCGTGTAGTTCTCGACCTGCAGGTCATAGGGTGCGAACACCGCCGGCTTGATGCGCTTGACGTTCCAGGTGTGGAAGTACTCGTGGCTGCACAGGCCCAGGAATTTCAGGTAGCCCTCGTTCGGCTCCCCGACTTTCGGTCCGCCGATGCTCGGCAGGTCGGCGCGCGCGCAGATCAGCGCGGTCGATGCGCGGTGCTCGAGGCCGCCGTAACCGTCGCCCACCGCCATCGTCATGAAGACATAGCGGTCGACCGGCGCTTTCTTCGTCTCCGGTTCGAAGAAGGCGATCTGGGTTTCGCAGATGGCCTTCAGGTCCGCCTGCAGGCGCGCCATGTCCAGGTTCGGCACGCGGCCGGTGATCACGATGTCGTGCGGGACGCCGTGGGCCTTGAAGGTCGCCAGCGCGAAGTCGCCCATCTCGACCGGGTGGTCGATCAGCTCGTCGTAGTCGCCCGCCACGTAGGTGCCGAAGCCGTAGCGCTTGGCGCCCAGTTCCTTCATCGACGTGGCGACGCGCCAGGTCCCGGCAGCCGGGTCGCCTGGGCGCTGGATGTCGACCTGGTGCGTCGCCGCTTCCTGGCCGGCCACGCGCAGGAACACGCTGGTGCCGTTGAAGAAGCCGTGGGTCTGGTCCAGGTGGGCGGCGCGCACCGACAGGTCCCAGGCATAGACCTCGTAGTGCAGGGTCAGCGGGCCGTCGACCGGCGCCGCCTGCCAGGAGTGCTTGTCGAGCTTGGCCAGGGCGACCGCGGTGCCGTTCGATTCGGCGCGGATGCGCACGATGTTGCGCGCGAACTCGCGGATCATGTAGCTGCCCGGGATCCAGGCCGGCAGTGCGAACACCTGGCCTTCGGCGGCGGGCGCCGGCACCGTGACGGTGACGTTGAAGAGGTGGCCCGCCAGGTCCTTGGGAACGATGGTGTAGGCGATGGCGGGCTGCTTGACGTGCTGCTTGACGTGCTGCTTTCTCTGGGCTGGTTTTTTCATGAGGACGAAAGGAAGTCTTGCCGATCGCCGTAGTGTAAACGATTCGCATCGGCCACCGCCAAATCGGGATGGCGGCCGCCCGGCGCAGCCGGACAGGCAGGCCGTGGGATTCCTGCGAAATGCGGGTGCTGCTGCCCTAGAGGTCGGCCGGGGTGTCGATGTCGCGCAGGATGCCGGGGTCCTCGACCGCGACCTGCGTGACCTGCGCCGACTTCAGCAGCCCGCGCGCGCCGTGCTCCCCTTCCAGCGCCAGCAGCGCCGGCAGGTGGACGGCGCCGAAGGCCACCGGATTGCCGCGCC
>DOUW01000124.1 GCA_003520365.1 Massilia sp. | reverse complement strand
AGGCCTTCCTGCTCGACGAGGGCAAGCGCCCGGCCGACACGCTGGTGCTGACCCATCCGCCCTACAGCCTGGAGGAGGAATCGGGGTTCATGGTCGGCGTGTCGGAGCGGTTCAAGAGCGGCACCGATCCGGCCATGGAAGGGCACTACGCGGTGCTCACGTCGCGCCAGACCTTCGATGCACGCCTGCGCACGCTGGCCAATATCGTGCAGGGCGTGGCCGCCAAAAAACACACGGCGCCGGCCTTCACGGCGCTGACCGACCACGGCAAGCACCATGGCATGGTTGGTGCAAAGTGGAGCCCCGGCAGCGACCGCGACAACCGCGGCAAGGTCTATCTATATTTCTGCCCCGAAGACATGACGGTGGCGCTGGACAACATGAAAGGCATCGGCTGGCAGGGCGTGCCGGACTTCATGCGCGGGACGGCCGTGTCGAAAACCGATCCGGGCAAGAAGCGCAGCATCTGGGGTGACGCTTCCGTCAAGTACGCCACCGAACAGGTGGACCGCAAACCGCTGGCCGAGCTGGGGCGCGGTTTCTTCCAGCGGGTTTTCACCAGCAAGCAGCGCTTCGACCCGGCAAGGAAGACCGCCGGACCGGTCCTGGTCGGGCAGGCGCCGCATGACTTCGCCTTGCGCGTCGAAGGAGAAGACGACCACGCGCACGTGGCCGATGCGAACCGCTTCCTGCGCGAGCATCACGAGGAAGTCGCCTGGCCCCGCAAGCCGGGAATGCTGGACTTCCTCGATTCGGAAGCGGACAAGCGCGAGGGCCTTCGCACCATCAATGGCGAGGCCTTGCGCACACCGGCGCCGGCGGACTTGCGCGGTACGGGCCAGATCGATCCGAAGAATATCCCGAAGACATCGATACAGGCGAAGGTTGCGGCCGAGGACCAGGGACCTTGCGAAGAGGTCGACCCGATCGACGCCGCGATTGCCATCACCAGCGGCAAGGGGCTCAAGGCCCGCTATGAAGAGTGTCCCGATCCATCAGGCGGGGCGCGGCGTCCAGAGGAGCCGGAAACCTTGTCGCAGGCCGACTGCCAGCGCATCGAGGCGCGCTACAACAAGGACAACAAGCTGGACCAGTTGCCTCCCGAGGACCGTCGCAAAGTCCTGCATGCCACGCGTCACTTGAATGGCAAGGTGTTCGCCCTGATCCAGGAAAGCCCGAACGAAGCGCGCAAGCGCTGGCAGCACGAGGTCAGCCCGAAATCC
This sequence comes from Massilia sp., assembly GCA_003520365.1. Taxonomy (GTDB): domain Bacteria; phylum Pseudomonadota; class Gammaproteobacteria; order Burkholderiales; family Burkholderiaceae_D; genus Telluria; species Telluria haematophila. The sequence continues at coordinate 2,172 of DOUW01000124.1, read as the reverse complement.
TTTCACGGTTCCATTTTCGGCAGCGTGAAGAATCATCGCAACGTGACGGCGTATGACCTGGCTATCGGCGGGGGACTGGCGTCGAGCGATCCGCAGTTTTATGCGTATTTGTGTGCGGTGGCGGATTGGCGGTTGCAGACGGATCGGAAGGCCGTACGGCCATCCATCCTGCAATGGGACAAATTTTCCGCAATGTTCAGCACTTACTGGGCCGTTGAAAGGCCCGAGCGGAAAACACTCATCCAGGGTAATGCCACGTATTACAGCAACGGCGAACTGCCGGCATGCCTGCCGGCCCTGCATACGGGGTTACCGAGTCTCGTCGTCTGCGAGACGGTGGCCGGCGACCGTGTGGTCGCCTCAGCGGCATCGGCTACTTCGGATGGCGGAAAGAAGGGGGCAAGATGAGCAGCAAGGTTCGAAAAGCACAGGTATATCCAGCGAAATATGTGATCGGAGCCGCTCTCGCGCTCATCGTCCTGATTCCCTTATGGGCGATATTCGTGATGACGGTCATCGAACCGGACAGCTTGACCATTCAGGAGCAAACGATGGGCAATCGAATCTTGTGGTGGGTGGTGGGGCCGGTCATTGCCGTTGGCGCGCTGTTCGGCGCCCAGTGGGTCCGAGCATCGAAGAACGAACAAGCCGCGCAAAAAAGCGTAGCGGTCCAGGCCCAGCAGGCGGCGCAAAGCGAACAGCAACAGCGCGAATACGTGCTGGAAGTGATCGGGCTGGGTGTTACCCTGGACAAATACCGGCAGGGCAAGCTGTGGGAAGCCCTCCAGTCCGGCAACCCTCATGCGACGATTCGCGAACAGGATCCGAAGAAATACGATTGGACCGCACTCGACAAGGCCGGTACGGCCGGGGGGCGTGGCGGCGATACGCTTGAGAATGGCGCGCAGTTCACGCCGATGTACTATGGAGTTCCTGTCTTCAATGCTGAGGCGCCGATCGACGATCCGGAATTAAGAGATAGACCAGAAAGACCATTATCTGGACTTGCTTCAGGGGCAGTCGTCTCCGGCATGGCGTGGCACCTGTTTGTTGTCGGCCCACGCCGCTTTGAAGAGCAACCAGACCGCATTCTCGAAGACATATTCGCCTTCTTCGACGCCCATCCCGATGTCCCGTACGTCGTCCTGAACTCCGAGGACAGCATGGGAACGCGCGACCTCAATCGTCTTCCCGGCACGCCCGAATTGTTGAGGACTGGACACTACATTCCCGAGATGCCGGACGCCTCCGCACTCTTCGTGCTTGCCCGCCGCGAACGGGTGGACCCGGTGCGGCCCTTCGTCTGGGACGACCCGGACAACGAATTCCTGCAAAAGGAATTCCGCTGGATGTACTGCAATTTGCTCAAGGCGCTTCCCAACCCGGAGCGCAAGCACGCCCTGCAAACGCCAACCCAGGTCGGCGCCGACATGACGCGCCAGGAGCTCAAGGGCTACGAAAGAGAGCCCCTCGTCAGCGAATGGCTCGAAGCCGCCGCCGCCTTCTCCCAGCGCCCCGACGTGCGCGGCAGCGGCGTTCCCGGCGTGCTCGGCAAGCTCAACCCCTTCGCCCAATACCCGCCACGGGAATGGGAACCGACCCCCTGGTTCCCGATCCCCTGGAACCGCGAACAACTGGACACTTTCGATCGCCTGCCCACGCTCGGCTACATCCACCGCCCGACCTTTGTCCGCTTCACCGACGAACAAGGCAAACCCGTCACGCGCCGCGCCGAACGCCAGAAGCTGCTGCAGGCAGGCTGGCAGGCGGCGCTGCAGACCTTGCCCGAAGCGCAGAGAAGCAAAGCCCCCGCCCGTGTGATCGCCGCCACCGCCAACAGTACCGATCACTTGATTGCCCTGCATGGCGTGCTCGATGCGCAGGCGGCAGCGGGCGGCCCCGAGCTCGACAGCGGCAAGTCGAGCCAGTTCATCGACACCGACAAGCGCCTCGGCAATACCGGCGCGGCGACGCTGTTCGTGCAGATGGGGATCGGCGTCATGGGCAGCTACCGTGACGGCGGCGTCAGCGCGGCGGTCAATTTGCGCAGCCCCGACGAAGCCTCGATCGTCCTCATCAGCCCGCCCTCGGACGAGCAGCACAAGAACCAGAAGCACCCGAAGGGGGGGCGACGTGTTCGCGCATCGGGGCATTCCGGCCGTCGATCTCGGC
>DOUW01000504.1:14852-16793 GCA_003520365.1 Massilia sp. | reverse complement strand
TTCCAGCGCGCGGCGGCGCTCGGCAACCAGCTGGGCCAGCGTCACCTGGAGCGTGGCGGTATCGAAGGGACGCGCAAGGCGCGCCAGGCCATGGTCGAGGCCGCCCACCTGCAGCGCCAGCGGCATGCTGCGCATGCTGGTCAGGCGCAGCAGCGCCGCCGGGTTCTCGCCGTCGACCAGGTAGAGATCGGGTTCCTGCAGGCTGTCTTCGTGCAGGCAGGCGTAGGATGGGCCCGCGCGGGGGGCCTCGCATAACATCGCGGACATGCGGGCGGCCTCGCCGGGCTCGAATCCGAGCAGGCGTACCGCAATCGGAATTTTTTGTACCTGCATGATGACCGTCCCGGCAGCGCCGCTTCCGGGGCTCCCCAGTGTTGTGCATGATGCCAGGCGGCGCATCGTCCTTGCATTCGATACTGTACACATGTACAGTATTATTCTTGACCGATGCCGTCCGATCGACGGTTTCCAGGGCCGCCCTGGCGTAGCAAGCTTGCGTACCAATCTAGTCACGTTCCGTTGCGTTGACAAGCACAATCCGTCACGCCATCCCTGCTTTTTCCTTCCGACAAGATATAGAATGCGCAGGCATTCGAAAAAACACTGATCAGCATGGCCACTAAGAAACCCGCAACCGATTACAGCGAATCATCCATCCGGGTCCTGAAAGGACTCGAACCCGTGAAGCAGCGTCCGGGCATGTACACCCGCACGGAAAATCCGCTGCACATCATCCAGGAAGTGATCGACAACGCCTCCGACGAGGCGCTCGGCGGCCACTGCAAGAATATCGGCGTGACGATCAATACCGACGGTTCGATTACCGTCGAGGACGACGGCCGCGGCATCCCGGTCGGCATGCATCCCGAGGAAGGCGTCTCCACCGTCGAGATCGTCTTCACCCGCCTGCACGCCGGCGGCAAGTTCGACAAGGGTTCGGGCGGCGCCTACGCCTTCTCGGGCGGCCTGCACGGCGTCGGCGTCTCGGTCACCAATGCGCTGTCGAAGCGCCTGGAAATCACCGTCTGGCGCAAGACCGAGGATGGCAACGGCGTCCACAACCTGGTGTTCGCCGACGGCGACGTCATCGAGCCCCTCAGCTCCTCGCCATTCGAGCGCGGCGGCAAGAAGAACGGCACCCGCGTCACCGCCTGGCCGGATGGCAAGTATTTTGACTCGCCGAACATCCCGATGACGGAACTGCAGCGCCTGCTGCGTTCCAAGGCCGTGCTGCTGCCGGGCGTCACCGTCACGCTGACCAACGCCAAGACCGGCGACGTCCAGACCTGGCGCTACGACGAAGGCCTGCGCGGCTACCTGACCGAAGCGCTCGCCTCGAGCTCGAACGGCGAGACCTTGATCCCGCTGTTCGAAGGCGCGCAGTACGCCGCCGCGGGCGACGAAGGCTTCGCCGAAGGCGAAGGCGCGGCCTGGGTGGTCGCCTGGACCGAGGAAGGCGCGATCGTGCGCGAATCCTACGTCAACCTGATCCCGACCCCAAGCGGCGGCACCCACGAGTCCGGCCTGCGCGACGGCCTGTTCGGCGCCGTGAAGGGTTTCGTCGAGCTGCACGGCCTGCTGCCGAAAGGCGTGAAGCTGCTGCCGGAAGACGTGTTCGCGCGCGTCTCGTTCGTGCTGTCGGCGAAGGTGCTGGACCCGCAGTTCCAGGGCCAGACCAAGGAGCGCCTGAACTCGCGCGACGCCGTGAAGCTCGTCTCGACCTTCACCAAGCCGCCGCTGGAGCTGTGGCTGAACCAGCACGTCGAATACGGCAAGAAGCTGGCCGACCTCGTGATCAAGCAGGCGCAGTCGCGCATGCGTTCGCTGCAGAAGGTCGAGAAGAAGAAATCCTCGGGCGTGGCCGTGCTGCCGGGTAAGCTGACCGACTGCGAGTCCACGGACATCACCCGCAACGAACTGTTCCTGGTCGAGGGCGACTCG
>DOUW01000504.1:0-14786 GCA_003520365.1 Massilia sp. | reverse complement strand
CGCTACGGCAAGATCTGCATCCTGTCGGACGCGGACGTCGACGGCTCGCACATCCAGGTCCTGCTGCTGACCCTGTTCTTCAAGCACTTCCCTGCCCTGTTCAAGCACGGCCACATCTGCGTGGCGCGCCCGCCGCTGTACCGCGTCGACGTGCCGGCACGCGGCAAGAAGCCGCTGCAAAAGCTCTATGCCCTGGACGACGGCGAACTGCTGGCGATCGAGGACAAGCTGAAAAAGGAAGGCCTGAAGGAAGGCTCGTGGAGCATTTCCCGCTTCAAGGGCCTGGGCGAGATGAACGCCGAGCAGCTGTGGGAAACCACGATGAACCCGGACACGCGCCGCCTGCTGCCGGTGGCGCTGGGCGACTTCGACCACGGCGAATCCTCGGCCCGTTTCAACATGTTGATGGGCAAGGGCGAAGCCGCCGCACGCCGCGCATGGATCGAGGAACACGGTAACGAGACGGAAGCGGATATTTGATGGCGTCCGGGGTGATTTGATGCACGAAAGACGCGTGGGCACAAGTGCCCACCCNNGTCCCCCCCCTACGTGGGGTGGTTTCTCGACCCCCCCACTACTCCGCCAGCACAATCGAATCGCCCGAGCCACGCGACCGCTCAACAAGAATCGAACACACAGAATATGTCTACCCAAGCAAGCCTCTTTGAACAAGCCAGCGAATCGGCCGACGACGTCGAAATGCTGACCCTGTCCACCTTCGCCGAGCGCGCCTACCTCGACTACGCGGTCTCGGTGGTCAAGGGCCGTGCCCTGCCCGACGTCTCCGACGGCCAGAAACCGGTCCAGCGCCGCATCCTGTACGCGATGAACGAACTGGGCCTGGGCGCCACCGCCAAGCCGCGCAAGTGCGCGGCCGTGGTCGGCGACGTGCTCGGCAAGCTGCACCCGCACGGCGACCAGTCGGTCTACGATGCGCTGGTGCGCATGGCCCAGGACTTCTCGCTGCGCTACCCGCTGATCGACGGCCAGGGTAACTTCGGCTCGCGCGACGGCGACGGCGCCGCGGCGATGCGCTACACCGAAGCGCGCCTGACCCCGATCTCGCGCCTGCTGCTCGACGAGATCGACATGGGCACGGTCGACTTCCAGCCGAACTACGACGGCACCACGGACGAGCCGCGCTCGCTGCCGGCGCGCCTGCCGATGGTGCTGCTGAACGGCGCCTCCGGCATCGCGGTGGGCCTGGCGACCGAGATCCCGTCGCACAACCTGCGCGAAGTGGCCGACGCCGCGGTCACCCTGATCCGCAATCCGAAGCTCTCGAACGCCGAGCTGATGACCATCGTCCCGGGCCCCGACTTCCCGGGCGGCGGCCAGATCATCACGCCGGCGTCGCAGCTTGCCGACATGTACGCGACCGGCCGCGGCTCGATGAAGGTGCGTGCGCGCTGGAAGATCGAGGAACTGGCGCGCGGCCAGTGGCAGGCCGTGGTGACGGAACTGCCGCCGGGCACCTCGGCGGCGCGCGTGCAGCAGGAGATCGAAGAGCTGACCAACCCGAAGGTCAAGCTCGGCAAGAAGACCCTCACGCCCGAACAGCTGGCACTGAAGCAGACCATCCTCGGCGCGCTCGACACGATGCGCGACGAATCCGGCCGCGAGGCGCCGGTGCGCCTGGTGTTCGAACCGAAGTCGAAGAACCAGGACCAGACCGAATTCATGCTGCTGCTGCTGGCGCATACCTCGCTGGAGACCTCGAGCCCGATCAACCTGGTGATGATCGGCGGCGACGGCCGTCCGCGCCAGAAGGGCCTGCTCGAAATCCTGCAGGAGTGGATCGACTATCGCTTCGTCACCGTGCGTCGCCGTACCGAGTTCAAGCTGGGCAAGGTCAACGACCGCATCCACATCCTGGAAGGCCGCGAGACCGTCCTGCTGAACATCGACGAGGTGATCGCCATCATCCGCAATGCGGACGAGCCGAAGGCGGCCCTGATCGAGCGCTTCCGCCTGTCCGAGCGCCAGGCCGAGGACATCCTCGAGATCCGCCTGCGCCAGCTGGCGCGCCTGGAAGCGATCAAGATCCAGCAGGAGCTGGCCGAGCTGCGCAATGAGAAGGAAAAGCTGGAAGACATCCTGGCCAATCCCTCGACCATGAAGCGCACCATCATCCGCGAGATCGAGGCCGACGCAAAGCAGTTCGGCGACGCCCGCCGCACCCTGATCGAAGAAGCGCAGAAGGCCGTGGCCGAGCAGAAGGTGGTCGACGAGCCGGTGACCGTCATCATCTCCGAGAAGGGCTGGGTGCGCGCGCGCACCGGCGTCGGCCACGATCCGGCGCAATTCACCTTCAAGCCGGGCGACTCGCTGGGCAATGCCTTCGAATGCCGCACCGTCGACACCCTGCTGGGCATCGGCGACAACGGAAAGGTGTATTCGGTGCCGGTGGCGGCGCTCCCTGGAGCGCGCGGTGACGGCGTGCCGATCACGACCCTGGTCGACTTGTCGGGCGGCGTGCGCATCCTCCATTATTTCGCCGGCAATGGCGAGACGCGCCTGCTGCTGTCGACGACCAATGGCTTCGGCTTCATCACCAAGGCCGGCGACATGGTCAGCCGCCTGAAGGGCGGCAAGTCCTTCATCACCCTCGATGACGGCGCCGTGCCGCTGACGCCGCGCGTGGTTCTCGACAACGCCGGCGCGGTGGCCTGCCTGTCGGAGAAGGGCCGCGTGCTGGTATTCGGCATCGACGAGATGAAGGTGCTGACCAACGGCGGCCGCGGCGTGACGCTGATGGACCTGGAACCGAAGGAAACGCTGCTGGCGGCGCAACCCATCAGCCAGAAGGGCGTGAACGTGATCGGCACCTGGGCCGGCTCCAAGCCGCGCGTGGTCGAGCTCTACGCCTCCGGGCTGGAGCCGCACTTCGGCAAGCGGGCGAAGAAGGGCAAGCCGCTGTCGGCCAAGCTCAAGGCGAGCGATTTGGCGATGCGGGCGACGGGCGAGTAAGCGCGCCTGGTTGTAGCGTGAAGTGAACAAAGCCGGCGGGATGCCGGCTTTGTTGTTTTTGAGTGTGCGTGGGTCGCGGGATCGATTGTCGATGTTCGATTGCGGAACGTCGTACCGCGTGGGTTCGAGAACCCACCCTACGAAACCGATCGATTGCGGTACCGCGTGGACTCGGGAGTCCACCCTANNGTAGGGTGGACTCCCGAGTCCACGCTGTAGGGCCTATCCGCAATCGAAAAGCATCAAGCCATCCGCGATCCGTAGGGTGGGTTCTCGAACCCACGCGTCCTCCGCATCCGAAGCCGCACCAACAAAAAATGCCGGCACCACGGCCGGCATCCCTTACACGCTCACGTGCGATTATTTCGTTGCCGCAGCCTTGTGCACATCGGCCATCGCCTCGGCACGCACCTGCTCGGTCTTGGCGGCCGCGGTCGCCTTGTCGGCGGCAGCATCCACCTGCACCTTCAGCGATTTTTCATCGGCCTTGATCATCTTCTTCTCGGCCTTCAGGTTCGCTTCCGACACTTTTTCCTCGGCCTTGGCGATCGCCTTGGCACGGTCCTCAGGATCGGCCTTTGTCACTTTTTCGGAAGCGTCGGCATGCGCCTTCACGGCCTTGGCGTGGGCCTTGGCTTTCTTTTCCTGGGCGTCGGCGACGGCCTTGGTGACTTTTTCGTCGGCCTTGGCCGCAGCCTTGGCTTCCTTCGCTTCGGCCTTGGCGATGTCGGCTTCGGCCTTCGCTTCGGCTTTCACCACGGCTTGCGTGTTGGCCTGGGTGACGGCGGTCTGGGCATAGGCGCCGGCGGCAAACAGACCGGCGATCAGGGTAGCGAGCAGCTTGTTCATGGTGTGTCCTTTCGGTTGTATGGTGGGGTTGCGGGTCTGTGCCCGCGTTTATGTTTTTCGCTTAACTTCTTGTTAACGACGCCCTCAGAATAGGCCCCGCCCATACAAGGGTCTGTTCGCCATCACACACACTACCGCTGAGTTGAAACAAGGTGTTTCAGCGCCCTCCCGCCCTGGACGCCGGCCTCGCGTACAGGTCGATGATCTCGCTGATCCCGTCCTGGCACACCGGGCAGAACTGTTCGCTGCGGTCGAACATGATGCACTGCATCGCCGGCCGGTAGTAACCCGTCGCCTCGTAGTTTGCGCCCTCGAATGCTCCGATGGCGTGGCGGTGCGGCTGCTTCGCGAACAGGGCGCGGGTGGCGGCCAGGTCTTCGCGGAACAGCGCGTTCATGTCGCTTTCCGGACGGTTCTGCGCCCGCAGCGCGGCGCGCTTCTTCTGGTAAGCGCGCGACGCCGTTTCGTACTCCTGCTTGGGCCAGGGCGTCGGCAAGGGCGTGCCGGCTGTTACATGTTGTTTCCATTTGACGTTCCCCGGATCGCGCAGCGCGGTCACGTTCGGCTCCCACGGCTCCATGCGCGTGCCGCTCGCCTGGTAGGCCACTGGCGAGGTGTAGTACTCGTCCGCCAGGCCGGCGAAATGGTGGCCGAATTCGTGCACGAACAGGTAGTTGGCCCAATCGTTGCTCGCCGCCGCGGTGCTGAACTGCCCGAAGATGCCGCCGCCGCCATAGGTCTCGTTGTTGACCAGGATCTCGATGAACTCGTAGGGCGCGTGCTGGGCGATGTCGCGCAACGCGCGTTTATCCAGGGTCAGCACATAACGCTCGCTCCCAAAAATGTCATAGCGCGTGCCCAGGCTCGATGCGTGGTGCACGCCGGTGGACGGCCGCGAGATGCCCGACGCCGGGGTCGGCACGGCCAGCGCCCAGACGTTGAAATCGTTCGCGCGCTCCTTGAAGGGAGAGACGGTGAACAGGTGCGCCGAGAGGCGGCGTGCATCGGCTTCGAACTTTTGCATGTCCTGTTGCTTGTAGCCGTCGCCCAGGATCAGCAAATCGACCTTCCGCGGCGAAGGGCCGCTGACGCGGATCGCGATCGGCTTTGCCGGGGCGGCCGGTTGCTGCCTCACCACATCCTGGGCCCTGGCGTCGACGTCCACGCTCCACACCACCGAGAAGACGTTGCGCTCGTCGCGCTTGAGGATGCGCACGCGCACCGGGCGCTCGAAGTCCGGGAAGCGCACCGACTCGCCGAAGCTGCGGCTGAGCTTGTTCGCCTCTTCCGTCGTGCGCCATTCGCCGAACACGGTCGAGAAGCCGCGCGAGTACAGCAGGTCGCCGGTTTTCGCGTCGACCACCTCGACCCGGTTCTGGCCGCGGTTGGTCTCGTCCAGGTTGCGCGCCATGTCGCCCGGCCAGGGCAGCGGCTCGATCAGCACGCGCTCGATCGCGTACTGGTCGGACAGGGCGTTGCCGCTGTGGGTGTAGTCGAGGCGGACGGTGGCCGGTTGCTGGGCCTGGGCAAGTCCGCAGGCGAACAGGAGCGCGGCGGCGAGCCGGCGTACGGGCAATACGTGCATGGGGAATCCTCGTCAGGTCGAATCCCCACATTGTAATCCTGGCCACCTTTCATGCCATCCGGATGAGCGATTGACGCCCGGCCTGCACGCGCGCAGAATTGCTTGATCGACAATGATCGGAGCCTTGATGAAACGCTTGCGCCTGCCTTTCGCCGCCGCCCTGCTGGCCGCGCCGTTGACCACCCTGGCGGCGCCGTCGGCGCCCGCCTGCGCCGGGCCGCAACAGTCCGTGGACGAACAGGGCTTCGTTCGCATCGGCGGCATCGAGCAGTGGGTGACGATGCGCGGCGCCAGCTGCGCCAATCCGGTCATCCTGATCGCGCATGGCGGTCCGGGCAACCCCTTGAGCATCTACGACAAGGGCCCCTATCTCGACTGGGAAAAGGACTACACCATCGTGCACTGGGACCAGCGCGGCGCGGGCATGACCTACGGCCGCAACAAGCCGTCCGACAGCGACCGGCTCACCGTCGAGCAGCTGCGCGACGACGCCCTGGCCGTGGCGGCGCACGTACGCCAGCGGCTGGGAAAACGCAAGCTGATCCTGATGGGCAGTTCCTGGGGCTCGGTGCTCGGCGTGCACATGGCCCAGGCCGCCCCCGAACAGTTCTGCGCCTATCTCGGGACCGCCCAGGTGGTGGGCTACCGCGACAACATGGACGGCTACGCGAAGGTGAGCGCGCTGGCGCGCGCCGCCGGCGACCAGGAAACGCTGGCGAAACTGGAAGCCCTGGGTCCCCCGCCCTGGACCAATCCGCGCAATTTCGGCATCCAGCGCCGCCATGCGCAAGTACGAGGCGATCAGTACCGATCCGATGCCGGCCGCATGGCGCGAGCTGGGTTCCGTGTACGCCACCGCCCAGGCCAGGGAGGACTACGAGGGCGGCGAAGACTACTCCTTCCTGCAGTTCGTCGGCCTGCGCGGCGACGGCATGTTCTCGGGCGTCGATTTGTACAAGCTCGGCACCACGTTCAAGCTGCCGGTCTACCTGGTCCAGGGCACGCAGGACCTGCTCACCACGCCTGAGGCGACCCAGCGCTATTTCGACGCGATCAAGGCGCCAGCGAAGGACCTGGTGCGCGTGCCGCGCGCCGGCCACGACCCGAACCTGCCGATGGTACAGGTCCAGAAACGGCTGCTGGACCAGCGCATCCGTCCAGCCTGCAGCTGATCACTTGTACTGGTACAGCGGCCGCCTGACCACGATCGGCCGGATATCAGCCGCACGTTATGAACTGAATAAGCCTCGGTCGCGCCCGGGCCCAGCTTGTAGCCCTTCTGCAGCGTCGCCGTCCAGCAGGTAGATAGATAAGCTTTAAGTGCAGGTCATGTGCGGATCGCCAGGCAGCAGCGTTGCGCCGCAGCTCGTCTTGTGGCCCTCATAGGCCACCGGCACGCCGTTGATCGTATGCCGGGCTTGCCCTTCCACGATCGTCCCCGGACCGTGGATCGGGCAGCTCGTTTTGTCGCCAACGCAGGCAACGGCGATGCCTCCTACCGTGAAATGGGTAGCGGCCACGCTCACGACTTTGCCGCCGTGGCTGGTGGGATCGTTCAGCCTGATGATTTTCGGCATGCTCGCTCCCCTATTGATAGGCGCCGAGATCGACGGCCGGAATGCCTCGATGCGCGAACACGTCGCCCCCCTTCGGGTGCTTCTGGTTCTTGCGCTGCTCGTCCGAGGGCGGGCTGATGAGGACGATCGAGGCTTCGTCGGGGCTGCGCAGGTTGACCGCCGCGCTGACGCCCCCGTCGCGGTAGCTGCCCATGACGCCGATCCCCATCTGCACGAACAGCGTCGCCGCGCCGGTATTGCCGAGGCGTTTGTCGGTGTCGATGAACTGGCCAGCCTTGCCGCTGTCGAGCTCCGGACCGCCCGCCGCCGCCTGGGCATCCAGCACGCCGTGCAGGGCAATCAGCTGATCGGTATTGTTGGCGGTAGCGGCGATGACGCGGGCGGGGGCTTCCCTTCTCTGCGCTTCGGGCAGGGTTTGCAGCGCCGCCTGCCAGCCCGCCTGCAGCAGTTTTTGCCGTTCGGCGCGGCGGGTGACGGGCTTGCCCTGCTCGTCGGTGAAGCGGACAAAGGTCGGGCGGTGGATGTAGCCGAGCGTGGGCAGGCGATCGAAAGTGTCCAGTTGTTCGCGGTTCCAGGGGATCGGGAACCAGGGGGTCGGTTTCCATTCCCTTGGCGGGTAGTGGGCGAAGGGATTGAGCTTGCCGAGCACGCCGGGAACGCCGCTGCCGCGCACGTCGGGGCGCTGGGCGAAGGCGGCGGCGGCTTCGAGCCATTCGCTGACAAGGGGCTGGCGCTCGCCTGTCCCCTTGATATCCTGGCGCGTCATGTCGGCGCCAACCTGGGTCGGGGTTTGCAATGTCGTCTTGCGCTGCCAGTTGGGAGCTGCAGTGAGCAAATTCCCGTACATCCAGCGGAATTCCTTTTGCAGGAATCCGTTGTCCGGGTCGTCCCAGACGAAGGGCCGCACCGGATCGACCCGCTCGCGGCGGGCAAGCACGAAGAGCGCGGAAGCGTCCGGCATCTCGGGAACGTAGTGCCCAGTCCTCAACAATTCGGGCGTGCCGGGAAGACGATTCAGGTCGCGCGTTCCCATGCTGTCCTCTGAGTTCAGGACGATGTACGGGACATCCGGATGGGCGTCGAAGAAGGCAAATATGTCTTCGAGAATGCGGTCCGGTTGCTCTTCGAAGCGACGCGGGCCGACCACGAACAGATGCCATGCCATGCCAGAGACGACTGCACCGCCTGCAAGTCCGGGCCGAGGCCTTTCCGGGCGGTCTTTTAGATCCGAATCATCAATCGGCGCCACAGCATTGAAAACGGGAACTCCATAGTACATCGGCGTGAACTGGGCGCCATTTTCAAGCGTATCGCCGCCGCGCCCCCCGGCCGTACCGGTCTTGTCGAGCCCGGTCCAGTCGTATTTCTTCGGATCTTGTTCGCGGATCGTCGCATGAGGGTTGCCGGCCTGTAGGGCTTCCCACAGCTTGCCCTGCCGGTATTTGTCCAGGGTGACGCCCAGCCCGATTACTTCCAACACGTATTCGCGCCGCTGCTGCTCGCTTTGCGCCGCCTGCCGGACCTGGACTGCCACATCGTTCCGTGTGGCCTGTTCCTGCTTCGAAGCCTTGACCCACTGCGCGCCGAACAGTGCCGCAACGGCAAGTACCGGCCCCGTCACCCACCACAAGATTCGATTACCCATCGTCTGCTCCTGAATAGTCAAGCTTTCTGGTTCGATGACCGTCATCACGAAGACCGTCCACAAGGGAATCAGGACAATGAGCGCGAGAATGGCTCCGATCACGTATTTCGCTGGATGCACCTGTGCTTTCCCGGCCCTGGTGCTCATCTTGTCCCCTTCTTTCCGCCCTTTGAGTCAGCCGATGCCGCTGAAGCGACGACGCGGTCGCCGGCTACCGTTTCGCAGACGACCCGACTTGGTAACCCCATATGCAGAGCCGGCACGCAAGCCGGCAGTTCACCGTCGCTGTAATATTTGGCATTTCCCTGAATGAGTTCTTTGCGCTCGGGCTTCTCAACATTCCAATAAATGCTGAACATCTTGTTGAACTTCACCCACTGCAAGACAGACGGCCGTACGGCATCTGCACTCATCTGCAACCGCCAATCCGCCACCGCACACAAATAGGCATAAAACTTCGGATCACTCGACGCCAGTCCCCCGCCGATAGCCAGGTCATACGCCGTCACGTTGCGATGGTTCTTCGCGCTGCCGAAAATGGACCCATGAAAGGATTTCGGGCTGACTTCGTGCTGCCAGCGCTTGCGCGCCTCGTTCGGGCTTTCCTGGATCATGGCGAACACCTTGCCATTCATGAGACGCGTGGCATGCAGGACCTTGCGACGCTCTTCCAACTTGTCCAGCTTGTTGTCCTTGTTGTAGCGCGCCTCGATGCGCTGGCAGTCGGCCTGCGACAAGGTTTCCGGCGCCTCTGGACGCCGCGCCACGCCTGATGGATCGGGGCACTCTTCATAGCGGGCCTTGAGCCCCTTGCCGCTGGTGATGGCGATGGCGGCGTCGATCGGGTCGACCTCTTCGCACGGTCCCTGGTCCTCGGCCGCGACCCTCGCCTGGATCGACGTATTCGGTATGTTCTGCGGATCGATCTGGCCGGTACCACGCAAGTCCGCCGGCGCCGGCGCCCGCAAGGCTTCGCCGTTGATGGTGCGGATGCCCTCGCGCCTGCCCGCTTCCGAATCGAGAAAGTCCAGCATTCCCGGCTTGCGGGGCCAGGCGACTTGCTCGTGATGCTCGCGCAGGAAGCGGTTCGCATCGGCCACGTGCGCGTGGTCGTCTTCTCCTTCGATACGCAGGACGAAGTCATGCGGCGCCTGCCCGACCAGGACCGGTCCGGTGGTCTTCCTTGCCGGGTCGAAGCGCTCCTTGCCGGTGAAAACCCGTTGAAAGAAACCACGCCCCAGCTCGGCAAGCGGCTTGCGGTGCTGCTTCTGGGTGTTATAGCGCTTCGCCGATGTCGCTCCCCACATCGCACGGGTATCCCCGCGCGGCGTGGCCGCCAGCGCCGTTCCGCTCATGAAGTCCGGCACGCCCTGCCAGCCGATGCCTTTCATGTTGTCCAGCGCCACCGTCATGTCTTCGGGGCAGAAGTACAAATAGACCTTGCCGCGGTTGTCGCGGTCGCTGCCGGGGCTCCACTTTGCACCAACCATCCCGTGGTGCTTGCCGTGGTCGGTCAAGGCCGTGAAGGCCGGCGCCGTGTGTTTCTTGGCCGCGACGCCCTGCACAATGTTGGCAAGCGTGCGCAGGCGCGCGTCGAAGGTCTGACGTGATTTCAGCACCCCATACTGCCCTTCCATCGCGGCATCGGCGCCGCTCTTGAACCCCTCCGACGCGTCGACCAGGAAACCCGACTCCTCCTCCAGGCTATAGGGCGGATGGGTCAGCACCAGCGTATCGGCCGGGCGCGTGCCCTCGTCGAGCAGGAAGGCCTGGGCGAGCAGGCTGATCAGGCAGCCCTGGCTGTGCGCGACGATGTTCACGGCCTCGTTGGGATCGTAGTCGCGGATCATCGCCACCAGCGCCGCCAGCCGCTTGGCGGCAAGGATCATGTACATGCGTCCGGGTGCGCTCAGCACCGGCCGTACCGGGTCGCCGCCCACGTCGGCGGGCGAGCAGATGCCCCGGTTCCACATGTCCGGCAAGGTGCTCGTGGCGTTGGCGAAGGGACCGCCGCCTTTCGACAAGTCCTTGTCCAGGCGGTTGCCGAAGCGGTCGGTGCGCTGCCCGTTCTTCGTGCCGGATTCCTTGAATACTTCGCGATATCCCCAGTAGAAAGGAATGACCGGGCTATGCGTCCCGGTCTCGGTCTTGCGCTTGAAGAAGACCGCATCCGGATCCGCCTCGAGCACGTCCTTGTCCTTGGCAGTCGGCATCCGGTAGCTGCCGGGCACGTAGCGGCCGGGCTTGCCGTGCAGGCGCATGTCGAGCCCGGCGCACAGCCCTTCCTCGACGGCGCCGAAGCCGGTGCCGACGTCGTTCACGCCATGGATGACGATGACGTTGCAGGGCAGGTCGGGCTTGACGTCCACTTTCTTGTCGGACTTGCGCTCGCATTGCAGGACGCTCGCCTCCTGCCCGATGCAATAGGGTTGCCGTGGATACAGCATGTCCTGTCTCCTTACTGTTCGTCGGTGAGAATGCGGATGTGCGCGATATGCATCGCGTCGCGCTCCAGCAAGCCGGTCTTGCCGGCGGCATCGCTGACGCCCTTCAAGGTGCTGCCGTCGCTCATCTCGATCTCGAAGCGGCGGTTGGCGGCGGGCACGGCATCCTCGCCATGACCGCCATACTTGAGGAAAAACTTCTGGTCGGGGCTGCCGCTCTCGAACGTCGGCAGTTCGGCTGCCATCGTCGCCGGACCGTCGAAGGGGAAGTTCGCTGCCTGGTGCCTGATGTCGCCTTTCGTGCCGAGCGTGATGCCGCCGCCGACCTTGACGAAGGAGCCATCCTCGGCAATGAGCTGGATCTCCTTGGCCATTAGGACGATCTTGCCGTCGGTGGCGGTGACCTTGACGTTCCTGGCGGCATTGATGTCGGTGTCGTCGTGCTGGCTCTGCAGCAAGAACTTGCCGTGATGGGCAATCGCCCGGATGCCGCCGTGGTGCGAGAACAGCGATATGCCCTGCCCTGCATTGAGGTTGAAGCGCTGTCCGGCGGTCAGCTGGATGTGCTGCTGGGCCACGTTGTCGAGATTGGTGCCGGCATAGCTGACGATCGCCTTCGGGGTGGCGAAGCTGATGCCTTCGGGCGCCGTGACGCCGATCAGGGCCTTGCCGCCGCCCTGGCCTTCGGGCGCGGTATTGCTGCCGTTTTCCCAGTCGCTCAACTGCGACCGCATGTCGCCGAGCGGTTCCGCGTCGAGCGGCAAGGCCTGGTGCTCGGCCGCATAGTTCCCCAGGCTGCGGCATTGCTCCAGGCACTGCTCCATCAGCGACAGGAACTCGGCGCGGGCCAGCTGGCTGTCGACCGCGTTCAGGCGCTTCCATGCCGTCAACAGCATGCCCTTGGCGGCGCGCACGGCCACGTGCTCGTCGCTGCGCAACTCGGCGCCCTCGCCCCGCGCGCTAGCATCCCCGTCGCGGCGCGGATGCCGCAAGTGGCCGAGGTTGAGCTGGCTGTGCCCATGTTCGCTCGCCAACTGGGCACTGATCTGGCCGGGCGTGTCGTCCAGGCACAGCTGGTTGTAGCGCTGCCCCTTCACCTCGCGGCTCTTGATCCCCGACAGGAAGCGGTTGCCCGGCAAGCTGCCCGAGTGCGTGAAATCCGGCGGCGGCGTGCGGCCTCCATGGACGCGGCCCGTGATCACGGGCCGGTCCGGGTCACCCCCGAGGAAAGAAACGAGGCACTCGTCGCCGGCGCGCGGCAGGGAGATCGCGCCGTAATGGCCGCCCGCCCAGGAACTCGAGACGCGGATCCAGGCCGAGTCGGTGTCGCTATCGGATGCGCCGGCCCCCTGGGCGTGCGCGTGGTCGCCGGGGCGGCAAGCCGGGAAGCGCACCTTGACCTGGCCCTGCTGGTCGCAGTGGACTTCCTCGTCCCCCGGCGTCACCACGATCACGCTCTGCACCTGCGCATTCGGCAGGTCGACACGCGGGTCGAAGGCGGGCACGATGGGAATGGTGCGCCGCACGCAGCTGAAGCGGTTCGTGTAGCGCGCTCCGCGTTCGGCACTGGCGCGTTCCAGGCCATCGTCGGGCTGACGCCACTTGTTTAGCGTGAACAGACGTACGATGCGGTCGTTCAGCGATTTCGGCAGGTTGTTTTCGGCGTCGACCTGCAGCTCGGTCACCACGAATTCGCGCTCCTCGGCAGCGTGCCTGTCGAGTTCCGCATGGCCTTCCACGGCGATCCATTGCCCGACATCGAGGTCGCGCACTCCGCTCTCCGCCTCGAAATGCTTGGCCTCGTACTCGCGGTGCTGCATGCGCAGGGTGGCCAGCTTGCGGTAATCAGCCGCGTTGTTGCCCGCATGGGGCGGGTCGGCCAGGTACTCGTCCAGGCTGGCGGCGAACCTGTTCCCATATTCGCCCTGGTTGTGCTGGCCCGGGATCGCCATCTCGCTCGCCGATGACTGCTTGTAATCCCAGCTATGGCGCGTCACGCTCCCGGCAGTCAGCGAGCGCACTGCGTGCCATGCGGTAATGCTGTCGCGGGCTTCGGTCGCGTCGTCGCGGTGATAACGCACCGTTCCGGCCGGGCTTCGCGCGAGGGAACGCGAATCGTCAAACAACACCAGCCGATGTCCACGCACGGCGTCATGCCGCGTCGGCTCGCCTGGTTCGAAGGACCAGCCCAAGCCGCGCCGTTTCCACAGGCGACGCAGGAACGCAGCATCGGATTCGTTGTATTGCATGGTGAATTCGCGTGGCTCGGACGAAGCGCGTACCAGTAACCTGAAATCGAAGAAGCGCGCCAGGACCGGGTTTTTCTGCAACCATTCCCGCAGCAGGATGCGGGTGATGTCGAGCTCGCTGGCCTGACGGAAAATGCGCGTATTGGTGCGCATTTCCATCAGCGAAAGCGCGTCGCGGATGACCAATTGATAGCTTGCCAGGCCGCCGTCGCTCTCGCCCTCGGCCGCCTGCGCCACGATTCCGCAGACCGAATGCAGATTTCCACGGTCGGTCACGAACTGAAGCTCCGCGGCCATGGCAATGAAGCTCTTCAGGGGCAACCCGGCCCGGCTGGCGACGCACAACAGGCGATATTCGAATCCGCCGCAAATGCTTGCCCGGCCTTTGACGTGCTTGACCAGCAGTCGGTCGGCAAGCGGCCCCTGTTCACCGGACAGGCGCAGCCGAATCGGACGGTTCGCATCGGTGAGATCCCGGTGCGGTACATGGAAATGTTGAGCATGCATGGAGGATGCCAGTGGCAGAGAAGTTGGCTATCGGCAGCCGATAGCGTTAACCACTGGAATGGTGCGCGAGTACGGAAAGTAATTGTTGATTTGTATCAACGCCAGCAGGCTGGTGGCTATCCAAGGTTACTTGTACTGGTACAGCGGCCTTCTCACCACGATCGGCCGGATATCCAGCCGCACGTTGTAGATCGAATACGCCTCGGTCGCCGCCGACATGTAGCCGACGCTCTCGCCAGTGCGCGAGAACTTGAACTCGAAGCCCAGGTCCGGCTGCACGCCGTGCGGGCTGTCGAGGGTGAGGCCGATGGCCTCGGGCTGGTCGCTGTCGATCAGCTTGCCCATCAGGTCGACCACGGTGCTGTTGCCGAGGATGTCGGCCGAGAACAGCGGTTCGCGGTAGTAGGGCCGGGCCGGGTCGAGGCGGCCGTCGGCCTTGTCCTGGGCCGGCGTGAAGCTGTGGCTGGCGATGTTGAAGCGGTCGCCGTTGTCGAGGTAGCTCAGGCGCACGTTGCTGACGTTGAAGGGTCCCTGTTGCGCGTTGGCCGCCGACAGATCGACTACCAGCGCGCCCTTGTAGCCGAGCACCTCGACGTCGCGGTTCGGGCCCACCACCATCGCCGTGTTCTCGTCGATGCCCAGGCCCAGCTTGTAGCCTTTCTGCAGCATCGCCGGCAGCATGCGCGCGAAGCGTCCGCGCACCAGCAGATGCTGGTCGACGAACACGTCGTCACCGATGAAGCCCAGGCCCGGCGTGATTTCCTGGCCGTCGGTCAGGCCCAGCTTCAGGGTGGCCAGCACCGGTTTCGGGTGGCCGAACATGGTGCTGCTCATGATGGCCGCGCCGGCGCTGGTGCCGGCGATCACGCCGCCGCGCCGGTACATCTCCCACAGGGCGTCGAGCACCAGGGTGTTGGCGCCGTCGGCGCGGCGCAGCGCGCGCGTGATGCGGGCCTGGTC
>DOUW01000178.1 GCA_003520365.1 Massilia sp. | reverse complement strand
CGCCGATGATGTCGGCGATCTTGCCGGCCGAGGTATTGATCTGGTCCATCGTGCCGACCACGTCGCCGATCACGCGCCCGCCGCGCTCGGCCACGTTCGACGCCGCCTCGGCCAGGGTATTCGCCTGGCGCGCATTGTCGGCATTCTGCTTGACGGTCGAGGTCAATTCTTCCATCGAGGACGCGGTCTCTTCCAGCGAGGAGGCCTGCTGCTCGGTGCGCGAGGACAGGTCCAGGCTGCCGGCCGCGACTTCGGCGGCCGCGGTGCCGATCGTGTCGGTGCCGCTGCGGACCGTGGTGACGGTGCGCACCAGGTTTTCGTTCATGGACTTCAGGGCCTGCAGCAGCATGCCGGTCTCGTCGCGGCCGGTGACTTCGATGCGGCTGGTCAGGTCGCCGGCGGCGACGGTGTTCGCCACGTCCAGCGCGCGCGCCAACGGACGGGTGATCGAGCGGGTATTCCACCAGGCGACCAGGGCGGCGATCGCCAGCGAGACCAGGGACAGCACGATCATCATCAGGCGCGTCGACTGCTCGGTGGCGTGGGCCTCTTCGGCGCGCGTGGTGGCCATCTTCTGCTGCAGCGCGATCTGGTCGTTGACGGCCCCCTTCAGCTCGGCGAGCGCCGGACGCAGGACCGTCTTCAGGAAGTCGCGCGCACCCTGCTCGTCGCCGGCCTCGATGCGCTTGATCAGCTCCTGCTGGCCCTGCACATATTTCTCGTTTGCCGCCAGCATGCGCTCGAGGATCGCCCGCGTATCCGGCTTCGTCAGCCGCTTGTTCAGCTCCGCCAGTTTTTCCTGGCTGGTGCGGCGCGAGCTTTCGATCTCATCGAGCTGCTTCTGGCGATCTGCCGGGTCGGCATCCAGCATCATGTTGCGTAGTGCGACAGCGACATCGTTGATTTCCGCCAGCACCGCACTGGTGGCGTTCGTGTTCGGAATACTGCGTTCGGCCAACTCGGCCGTGCCGGCGCTGACCCGCGACACCATGTTGATGGCGAATATCTGGCTGCCCAGCAGCAGGACGCCGACGATGCCGAAGCCGATGGCCAGGCGCTTTGCGATGTTCAGGTTCGAAAGATTCATGAAAATTAAAGATTAAATAGAGACGTCAGGCCGCTTCGGCCATGGAATTGATCAGGCCCATCTCGGGCGAAGCCAGCAGGCGCTCGATATCGAGCAGGATCAGCATGCGTTCGCCGACCGTCCCCAGGCCCAGCAGGTGCTCGGCATCGATGCCGCCGCCCAGCGCCGGGGCCGGACGCACCTGTTCGGGCGCGAGCGTGATCACGTCCGACACGCTGTCGACCACCATGCCGATCACGTGGCTGCCGATGTTCAGGATGATGACGACGGTGAAACTGTCGTACTCCGCCTTGCCCAGGTTGAACTTGATGCGCATGTCGACGATCGGCACGATCTGGCCGCGCAGGTTGATCACGCCCTTCAGGAAGGCCGGCGCACTGGCGATGCGCGTCACCGCGTCGTAGCCGCGGATCTCCTGCACCTTCAGGATGCTGATCCCGTATTCTTCCTGCCCGAGCCGGAAGGACAGCACTTCCAGCTCGTCGAGCTTGCTTGATTCAGTCACGTTTTCTCCAAATGATGTGTTGCGGGCGCGCGGCGCCTCAGCGGCAGTAAATTGCCACACGGAAAGGAGATTACGGCGAGCTCGACGGGAACTCGATGAAGAATTGTTAAGGGAGCGAAAAAAAGTGTGAACTGAACGGGGTGCATTGCATAAATACGACAGCCCTGGCTCAGTTCGCCATGTCATCGGGCCAAGTTCTTGTGATATTTGCATGCAACAAGGTGCGCGCAGGGGCGTGCATACGATCTGCTACAGTGCAGGGCAACCACAAGCCACACGGCGTCCGCCCGCGGCCGGCCCCGCACCGAATCCATGCCCGCAGCCAGTCCCCACCCCGCCGAAGCCGAACGCCAGAAATTGCTGGACGCGCTCGGCCTGCTCGACACCGATGCCGAGGAGGTCCTCGACCGCATCACCCGCCTGGTGGCGCGCCTGCTGAAGGTGCCGATCGCCCTGTTCTCCCTGGTCGACGCCGAGCGCCAATGCTTCAAGTCGTGCGTCGGCACGCAAGAGCGCGCGATGCCGCGCACGCAGGCCTTCTGCGCCCATGCCATCCTGCAGGACCAGCCGCTGGTCGTGTCCGACGCGCGCAGCGACGCGCGCTTCGCCGACAATCCGCTGGTGACGGGGGCGCCCCACATCCGCTTCTACGCCGGCGTGCCGATCCGCTCGAGCGCCGGGCTCCCGATCGGTACCCTGTGCGCGCTCGACGACCATGCACGCGTGCTGACGGCCGACGAATTGTGCGTCATGATCGACCTGGCCGAAATGGTGCAGAAGGAAGTGCAGTACCGCGAGCACCTGGCGCTGGCCGGGCGCCACCTGCGCCATGCGGAAGAGGTGCGCGGCGCCAGCGAGGCGGCCTTTCGCTCGATCTTCGACCTTGCCAGCATCGGCATGGCGCTGGTCGCGCCGGACGGTGGCTGGATCAACGTCAACCGCGCCATGTGCGAGATCGTCGGCTACACCGAGGACGAACTGCGGCAACTGACCTTCCAGGACATCACCCATCCCGACGACCTCGACTCCGACCTGGAACTGGCCGCGTGCCTGCGCACCGGCGCCCGCGAACGATACCAGCTCGACAAGCGCTACGTGCGCAAGGACGGCAGCGTGGTCTGGGCCAACCTGAACGTGAGCTGCAAGCGCGATGCGGCCGGCGAGGTCGCATATTTCGTGGTGATGGTGAAGGACATCCAGGCCCAGAAGGAGGCGCAGGCGGCGCTGGGCGCCCTGCACGCCGAGCTCGAGGCGCGCGTGGCCAGCCGCACGCGCGAACTGCGCGAACGCGAGCTGGAACTGCGCAGTGTGCTCGAGAGCGCCAACGATGCCTACATCGGCCTGGACGAGACCGGCATCGTCACCGTCTGGAACCGCGCCGCCGAACAGACCTTCGGCTACGCCGCCC
>DOUW01000329.1 GCA_003520365.1 Massilia sp. | reverse complement strand
GCATCGACGTGCTGGTCAACAATGCCGGCATCACGCGCGACCGCAGCCTGCGCAAGATGACGCAGGACGACTGGCGCGCGGTGCTGTCCACTAACCTCGACAGCGTCTTCAACATGAGCCGCGCCGTGGTCGAGCCGATGATTGCCCAGCGCTGGGGCCGCATCGTGAACATTTCCTCGGTCAACGCGAACGCCGGCGCCTTCGGCCAGGCCAATTATTCCGCGGCCAAGGCCGGCATGCACGGCTTCACCAAGGCGCTCGCGCTGGAAACGGCACGCCACGGCGTCACGGTCAACACGGTATCGCCGGGCTACCTGAACACGAAGATGGTCAGCGCGGTGCCGGCAGAGATCATGCAGGCCAAGATCCTGCCGCAGATCCCGGTGGGCCGCCTGGGCGAGCCCGACGAGGTGGCGGCCCTGGTCGCTTACCTGGCATCGGATGACGCCGGCTTCGTGACCGGCGCCGACATCGCCATCAACGGCGGCCAGCACATGCGCTAGCCCTGGCGTCTAAAGAGCGCCTAACAAAACCTTCAGGGCAAGGGGTGCGGCCACCCAACGCAGCGTCGAAGACAGTACGCCTGTACGGCGAGACGATGCAACGCAGCCATGGAGGTTTTGTTAGGCGCTCTAACGCTTTTCGGCGCGCGTCTGGCAGCCGATGCACAGGCGCGCCTCGGGGCGCGCCTGCAGCCGCGAGTAGCCGATGTCGTTGCCGCATTCCTCGCACAGCCCGTAGCTGCCGTCCTCGAACTTGGCCAGGGCGTGGCGCAGCACCTGCATCTGGGCTGCGTTGTGGCCGGCGGCCTCGAGCGCGAGATCGTTCAGCAGGCGCACCGTGGCCTTGTCGGCCGGCGAGGTCTCGATTTCGGAAACGGGAAGGTCGCGTCCACCGTCGGTCTGGACGGCGGCGACGCCGCTGAGCGCGGCAAGGCGCGCCTCGAGCGTGGCGCGCAACTGCGCCAGTTGTCCTTGATCCAGGGCGGCCATGGCAATGGCAGGCATCAGGCCTGGCGCGCGCCGCCAGCCGGCGCGCTTGCCGCACACGCGTGCAACGAAGGAAAGCGGTCCATCGCACACTCCCCATTTGAATGCTTTATGAGTCCAGTGTAGCGCGATGCGCGCCCGATGAACATGGGCGCACGCGTGTGCCGCGCGCGGCGGTCTCGGGATTAGGTGGTCTCGGCCGCGGAAGGGGCGACACCCGGCGGCCTGATCGCCTCGACCGCTTGTGCGTGGGCGCGGATCTTGTCGAGCGCGGCCAGGATCGAGGCCGGCTGGCCGGTGGCGGCCGCGCCCGCCAGGTGCAGCAGGCCGGCAACGAGGCCGCTGACCTCGGCGATCCGGGTGATCTTGCGGATCTTCTCGGCCGCCTCGGCAGTCAGGGCGATCACGACCTTCTGCGACTTGCCGAGCGACTTCACGGTGTAGGTGGCGGCGTCGGCGTACAGGCTATTGGCACGCTGGCGCAGGATGACTTCGTCGTCGAAAAGGGCGCGTGCGGCGGCCTGCACGTGTTCGGGCACGGTCGCGCCCTCGTAGGCGCGGATTTCGCCCATGATGCGCTCGTGCAGCTGGTCGGCGCAGGCCGAAAGCTGGTCGGCCAGTTCCACCACCTGGGTGACGCTGGCCAGGCCGCCCTGGCCGGCGGTGCCGGCTGCCGCCGCGTTGGTGACTGTTTCATTATATGGGGCCTGTGCGCCCGCTGTCTTCGTTTCGCTTGCCATACCGCCTCCGCAGAAATCAGTCGCCGGACAGGCTCTCGCGGATCATCCGCAGGTCCCGCCCGTAATTGCCGAGCATGCGCCGCACGTCGGCCTCGGACAGCCGGTGCAGGTTCTCGCGCAGCTTCTGGTGCCCGAGCGCGACTTTCGTCAGGCCCTGCAGCGCCAGGTCGTAGCGGCGGTCGATCAGCTTGTATTCGCTCGACTTGTTCATGTAGTGGACCTTGGCCAGGGTGACGAGCATGCGGTCGCTGCTCTTGTTGTTGAACGGCAGCTCGACGTCGAAGATCCCCAGCACGGTCTTCTTCTCATTTTCGTTGGTCTTGTAGTAGAGGCGGGTGAGCGAGATCATGGCTTCCAGCAGGGTCTGCACATCGGCGTCGCCGTCGCGCACCATGGTCTCCACGCTGCGGTTCTGGTAGCCCGAGGCGATCGCGCGCGTGAGCAGGCGCGTCAGCCCCGTGTAGGCGGCGATATGGCGCTGCTGCAGTCCGGAATCGGTATTCGCCTTCAGGCCGTTGCCGAGGTCGTCGATGCGCTCGGACAGGTCGTAGCGGGTATCGCCGGCCAGCAGGCTCAGCGTCTGCATGTAAAGCACGACCGCTTTCTGCACGCTGACGAAGTCGTCGTAGACGGCGCGCCGCTTGGCATCGTTCTCGCGCGCCAGCTTGTCGGCGCCGGCGGGCAGGTAGGGCTGCTCGCGCTCGTAGGTGTCGCGGTAGCGCCGCGCAGTTCGGCATAGCCGCCCAGGCGCGCCGAGGCGTCGGCGAACTCGCGCACTTCGCTCAGGCTGACCGGGCCGCCCGTGCTTGCGCAGCCGCCCAGCAGCAGGCCGGCGCCCAGCAGGGCAAGCGCGGC
>DOUW01000193.1 GCA_003520365.1 Massilia sp. | reverse complement strand
CCGGCCACGCCGGCCTGCGCCAGGCTCAAGCCGGCAGCACCTGCGCCAGGGCGAGGCCGGCAAGGCGGGCGCTGGCGAGGAGGCTGGCCTGGCTCTGCCCCATCCTGGCTTTCGCGGACAGGCCATTCATCACCGTGCTGACGTAGGCCGCGACCTCCTGCGCCTGTTCCGGGTGGCGTTTCGCGATGTAGTCATGCACCGCCTGTTCGGCAGCCTGGTAGGCGGCGCGTGCCGCAGTGCGGGCTTCTTCGTCGGTGCTGCGGCAACCTTCGAGCACGATGCAGCCGGGCGCGTCCGGATCGGCCGAGTAGATACGGGCGGCTTCCTCTAGCAATACCTTGAGGCACTCGACAACAGGGCGGTCGGCGCGCAGCAGGACGGAGAGCGGGACGGCGCCCTTGCTGCCGTAACGTTCGATGACCCGGTTGTACAGGCCGGCCTTGCTGCCGAAGGCCGAATAAAAGCTGGGCGTCTTGATGCCGAGGGCATCGGTCACGTCGGCCACGCTCACCGCGTCGTAGCCGCGCGCATGGAACAGCTGCTGCGCGACTTCGGTCGCCTGGTCGGGATCGAATTGCCGCGGCCGGCCGCGGGATCGGTTAATTTTTGTAGTCATCACTATATAAATCGCCTGACATCGTCCGTGGATCGATTATTGTAGCGACTCCTAAATTAATTGCATAGAGGTGTCCCATGTCTATTTTTAATGAAAAATCTGTTTTGGTGCTGGGTGGGAGCCGTGGCATCGGGGCCGCGATCGTCCGCCGTTTCCTGGCGGACGGCGCACGCGTCAGCTTCACCTATGCCGGCTCGGAGGCAGCGGCGTTCGCCCTGGCCGCCGAGACGGGGAGCACGGCCATCTTCGCCGACAGCGCAGACCGGGACGCCGTGATCGAGGTGGTGCGCAACAGCGGGCCGCTCGACGTGCTGGTGGTGAATGCCGGGATCGCCGTGTTCGGCAACGCGCTCGAGCTCGATCCGGACGCGGTCGACCGCCTGTTCCGGATCAACGTGCATGCGCCGTATCACGCCTCGGTCGAGGCGGCGCGCCAGATGCCGCAGGGGGGACGCATCATCGTGATCGGTTCGGTGAACGGCGACCGCATGCCGGTGCCGGGGATGGCGGCCTACGCGCTGAGCAAGTCCGCGCTGCAGGGCATGGCGCGCGGCCTGGCGCGCGATTTCGGCCCGCGCGAGATCACGGTGAACGTCGTCCAGCCCGGTCCGATCGACACCGACGCCAACCCGGCCGATGGCCCGATGAAGGACTTGCTGCATGGCTTCATGGCGCTCAAGCGCCACGGCCGCCCGGAAGAGGTCGCGGCCATGGTGGCCTGGCTGGCGGGCCCGGAAGCCGGCTTCGTCACCGGCGCGATGCACACGATCGACGGCGCGTTCGGCGCCTGATCGGGCGGACGCCTGCGCTAGCCCAGCTTGCGCGCATAGCGCTCGCGCACCACCTGGCTGATGTAGGTCGACAGGCCGCTGCCCAGCGTTGCCAGGCGCTGCATCTCGGTGATGTTCTCGGCGCCGGCGCTCTGGTCGGTGTAGAGGTAGCGGTCGCCATCCCTGAACTCGACCGTGATCGAGCGCTCGGCGATGTCGTAGGCGACCACGCCGGATTCGCCGTTGCGGTTTTTGTAGCGCTGCATGTGCTTCCCCTGCGATATGGCTAGCACTGAAGTCTAGCCCCATCGCAGGAGGCCTTCTGTTGGCGGTTCAACGCTGGTGCGAAGTTAAAGCACTTGCGCCACGAAGACGATCAGCATGGCCGAGGGCACGAACAGCAGTTGCGCGAGCAAGGTGCCGGCGAGACGGCTGCCGACCAGCCAGACGATGGCGCCACGAAATTCTCCCTCGCTGAGGCGCCCTTCGACCACGTCGTCGGTCATGCCCGACAGGTGCGGGTCGATGAACACGGCCATCATGATCGTCGCGCCGCCATTGATGATCGACGACAGCGTGCTCGAGGTCACACGCACCGCCGGATCGAGCGCGCCGGCGTAGAGCGCGGCGAACACGCCCACGGTCCAGAGCGCGGCGGCGCCGACGTTCAGCAGCAGGATCGACCAGGACACCGCGCCGCTGTTGTGGGGCTTGCTGACCTGGGGCGCTGCCGGCAGCGTGGCCGCATCCTTGACGAAGGAAAGGCCGCCCTTGAAGAAGCCGTGCAGGATCAGTTTCGGGACCGAACGATGGACCTGGAAGTGTTCCACCGCCCGGCAGAACACCCGCTGGAAAGTCGGGACCAGGAGGGCGCCGGCGATGGTGGCGAGCGAAGCCGAGACCAGCAGCCAGCGGAAGTCGGACAGCAGGTCGGTCGCCAGCGTTCCGGCCAGGTTCGATTCGACGCGCTTGGCGAGGAAGGGGCCGAGGAAGGAATTCGAGGTGCGCGAGACCAGCACCAGGATGCTGAACAGGGCAAAGGAAACGGCGATGCGCCGGGTCCGGACGCCGGCGATGCGAACCGAGTAGGCGAGCGTGCCGATCAGGTGGATGACGAAGGTGAGGAAACAGATCAGCCAGAGCTGGGTGTCCATGTGGGGGCGGCGTCGTTGTCGAGCATGCATGCTGACATCGAAGCGCCCGCGCGGCAACTGGAGATTGAACGCGCGGGCACGGGTGCCCACCCTACGAGGCCGGGTCCCGCACCCGTGACGCAATCCTGAAATATTATTTCAGGAAGTCCTTATTCGTGAAATATTATTTCAATCCACTATTTCAATCCTTCAGCTGCCCGCGCACGCGCTCGATCGCCTTGCGCACCTGGTTCGGCGCGGTGCCGCCGACGTGGTCGCGGGCCGCCACGGAGCCTTCCAGGGTCAGCACGGCGAACACGTCCTCTTCGATCAGCGGCGAGAAGCCGCGCAGGGTGTCGAGCGACATGTCGGCCAGGTCGCATTCCGCATCGTCGCAGGCGCGCACGGCGTGGGCCACGGCTTCGTGGGCGTCGCGGAAGGGCAGGCCCTTCTTGACCAGGTAGTCGGCCAGGTCGGTCGCGGTGGCGTAGCCCTGCAGGGCGGCGGCGCGCATGTTGTCCGGCTTGACCGTGATGCCGGCGGCCATGTCGGTGAAGATGCGCAGGGTGTCGAGCACGGTGTCGACGGTGTCGAACAGCGGTTCCTTGTCTTCCTGGTTGTCCTTGTTGTAGGCCAGCGGCTGGCCTTTCATCAGGGTCAGCAGGGACGCCAGGTGGCCATACACGCGGCCGGTCTTGCCGCGTGCCAATTCCGGCACGTCCGGGTTCTTCTTCTGCGGCATGATCGACGAGCCGGTGCAGAAGCGGTCGGCGATGTCGATGAAGCCGACGCGTGGGCTCATCCACATGACCAGTTCTTCCGACATGCGCGAGACGTGCATCATGACCAGCGAGGCGGCGGCGGTGAACTCGATCGCGAAATCGCGGTCGGAGACGGCGTCCAGCGAATTGTGGCAGACGTCCTCGAAGCCCAGGGTTTTCGCCACGCGCAGGCGGTCGATCGGGAAGGTGGTGCCGGCCAGCGCCGCGGCGCCCAGCGGCAGGCGGTTCACGCGGCGGCGCGCGTCGATCATGCGCTCGGCATCACGGCCGAACATTTCCACGTAGGCCAGCATGTGGTGGCCGAAGGTGATCGGCTGGGCCACCTGCAGGTGGGTGAAGCCCGGCATGATGGTGTCGAAGTGGCGCTCGGCCAGGTCCGCCAGGGCGCCGCGCAGGCCGTTCAGCAGGGCGACGATGTCGTCGATCGCGGCGCGCACGTACAGGCGGATGTCGGTCGCGACCTGGTCGTTGCGCGAGCGGCCGGTGTGCAGGCGCTTGCCGGCGTCGCCGACCAGTTCGGTCAGGCGCTTCTCGATGTTCAGGTGCACGTCTTCCAGGTCGAGCAGCCATTCGAAGCTGCCGGCCTCGATTTCGCTCTTGATCTGCGCCATGCCGCGCTCGATCTCGGCGCGGTCTTCATTGCTGATGATGCCTTGCGCGGCCAGCATCTCGGCGTGGGCGAGCGAGCCCTGGATGTCGAACAGGGCCAGGCGTTTATCGAAGAACACCGAGGCGGTGTAGCGTTTGACGAGGTCGGAAACGGGTTCGGAGAAGCGTGCCGACCAGGCTTCGGCTTTCTTGGAGAGTTGTGCAGTCATGGGAAGTTCCGGTTTGATTTCTTCGATTATAACCCGCGGCGCCGGCCGGCCGCCGGCGCCGGGGGCGGATGACAAGCTGGACGAAATCGCTGATGATGCGATAGTTAACGCATCGCCCCGGAGAAAAACATGATCGCACGTTGCTTCCCGCTCGCCTTTGCCGCCCTGTGCGCGAGCGCCACCGCCCAGCCCCAGCCGCCGGTCCAGGTCCCGGTGCCGGCGCCTGCCCAGCCGGTGCAGGCCGTGCCGGCCCAGCCGGCAACGGTGAAGGAAGCCGACGGCGCGTCGGTCGATTCGACGGTGAACGCCCTGTACGAGGTGATTTCCGGCCCGGCCGGCGCGCCGCGCAACTGGAACCGCATGCGCGCCCTGTTCGCGCCCGAGGCCAAACTGTCGACCATCGTTCCACACGCGGGCGGCGGCTTCGCGCTGCGCACGATGACGGTCGAGGATTACATCAGCCGCAACATGAGCGTGTTCACCACGTCCGGCTTCTACGAACGCGAGATCGCGCGCAGCACCGAGACCTTCGGCCAGCTGGTGCATGTATTCAGCACCTATGAACTGCTGCGCGCGCCGCACGACGTGAGACCTTTTCTCCGCGGTATCAACAGCATCCAGCTCTACCACGACGGCAAGCGCTGGTGGATCGCCAACCTCGTCTGGCGCGCGGAAGACGCCAGCCTGACCCTGCCCGAGCGCTACCTGCAAAGCCGCTGATCCAGGGCGGTCGAGCCAGGCCGGAAGGGCGCACGCAATCGGAACTTATCGAATGTGCAAACGGCGCTAGAATTGGTTTTTTCGCCAGCTTCTCCAGGCACATGACTACCAACGACTCCAGTTTCGAGGTCAGTACCGACCAGTCGCGGCTCGACATCCCGATGATCTACCGTTTCCTCAGCGAACAGTCGAGCTGGGCAGTCGGCATTTCGCGTTCGCTGGTCGAGCGCGCCATCGAGAGTTCGCTCTGCTTCGGCGCCTACCTGGATGGACGCCAGGTCGGTTTCGCGCGCGTCGTCACCGATTTCGCCACCTATGCCCACCTGGCCGACGTGTTCGTCGTGCCGGAGTACCGCGGCCATGGCTACGGCAAGCAGCTGGTCGCGGCGGTGCTGCGTCATCCGAGCCTGCAGCGCCTGCGCCGTTTCACGCTCGCCACCAGCGACGCGCACGGCCTCTACGAGCGTTTCGGTTTCGCCACACCGCGCCAGCCCGAGCACCTGATGGAGCGTTATTTCCCCAACATTTACCTCTCCTGAGCGGTCTCAACATGGCGACATCCTTCTCGAATCAGGCTTACGCTTGTCCTGTCCGAGAAGGAGCGCCCCATGTTGCGGTTCGCTGTTTCCATCGTCCTGGCTGCCGCTATGCTGGCGGGTATGCAGGTGCACGCCGCCGAGGCGGCGCCCAGGGGCTCGCTGGTCATCATCGGCGGCGCGCTGCGCCCGGATAACGCGGCCGTCTGGGAGCGCATCGTCCAGCTCGCCGGAGGGCAGGGCGCCCGCATCGCGGTCTTCGCTTCCGCGTCCGCCAATCCCGAAAAGGCCGGCGCCAGCCTGGTCGAGCGCCTCAACAAGTACGGCGCGAACGCCTTCTTCGTCCCGGTGGCGGTGCGCCTGACCGGCACCGACTACCAGGCCGCCGCCGATCATCCCGACATAGCCGCAGCCGTACGCTCCGCGGGCGGAGCGT
>DOUW01000189.1 GCA_003520365.1 Massilia sp. | reverse complement strand
GAGCAGCACCGCCAGCACCGCGAGCGCGCCGATCAGCTTCTGGCTCGCGGCGGCGCTTTCCTGGTTGGCCTGGGCCGCGGCGGCGATGTGCGCGTGCTGCATGGCGACCAGCTGCTGCACCGATTCCTGGTAGGCCGTCGCGGCCGGGGTGAACTGCTGGTCGAGGATCTGCGCCGCGAGCGCCGCGTCGCCGGCGGCCTTGGCCTTCACCGCCTCGTCGCGTGCCTTTGTATAGATCTTGCGCTGCTCGCCGATGCGGTCGAACAGGGCTTTTTCGGCGCCTGCGGCGATCAGGGGTTCGATCTGCTTGATCAGTTCGGTCGAGCGGGCGCCGGTCCTGGCGGCGTCTTCCTTGAAGTAGGCGCCGAGCGAATCGTCGCTGCTCTTGGCGATCGCCGCGGTACGGCGCACGGCGGCGAAGATCTGCGTATACCACTCGGTGATCATGCGTTCCTTGGCCAGCGGCGCGTCCAGGACGGCGGCGCTGCGCGCGGCGCTGTCGTGCAGGCGCAGCATGCCGACGGCGGCGATCAGCAGGGTGGTCGCGAGCGTCAGGGCAAAGCCGGCGGCGAGGCGTTTTCCGATATTCAGATTGTTGAAGAAACCCATGATGGTCAGATATAACGATGGCGGGATCTTCATATTTCATTGATAAATATCAATGTCTATTGCATTGTGGAAAACACTTATATGAACTAGCGCAAGGAGGAAGTTTGCTGTTGTCATTACGAAACAGCTCTCGGTCAAGCGCGATGCCGCAGGCTGAAAACAGTGCATTCCAGCATGCTTCTCCCTCGCGATGAAGAAGTGTTGGCCTGTTTAAGGTATAATTTCTATTTCCCGCGCGTGCCGTTCGGCACCTTCAGCACAATGACCAAATTTGTATTCGTCACTGGCGGCGTCGTGTCTTCCCTGGGCAAGGGGATCGCGGCCGCTTCCCTCGCCGCGATCCTCGAATCGCGCGGCCTCAAAGTCACCCTGCTCAAGCTCGATCCCTACATCAACGTCGACCCCGGCACGATGAGCCCGACCCAGCACGGTGAAGTCTTCGTCACCGACGACGGCGCAGAGACCGACCTCGACCTCGGCCACTACGAGCGCTTCATCAGCACCCGCATGAAAAAGGTGAACAACTTCACCACCGGCCAGATCTACGAATCGGTGATCCGCAAGGAACGCCGCGGCGAGTACCTCGGCAAGACCGTGCAGGTGATCCCGCACATCACCAACGAGATCCAGGATTACATCCGCCGCGGCGCCGAAGGCGTCGACGTGGCGCTGGTGGAAATCGGCGGCACCGTCGGCGACATCGAGTCGCTGCCCTTCCTGGAAGCGGCGCGCCAGCTGTCGCTGCGCGTGGGCCGCAAGGGCGCTGCTTTCGTGCACCTGACCCTGGTTCCGTACATCTCGACCGCCGGCGAACTGAAGACCAAGCCGACCCAGCATTCGGTGCAGAAGCTGCGCGAGATCGGCATTTCGCCGAACGCGCTGCTGTGCCGCGCAGACCGCCGCATCCCGGACGACGAGCGCGCCAAGATCTCGCTGTTCGCCAACGTCGAAGAGCAGGCCGTGATCTCGGTGTGGGACGTCGACACCATCTACAAGGTGCCGCAGGTGCTGAACGACCAGGGCCTGGACGACATCATCCTGGAAGCGCTGGGCCTGGAAGCGCCGGCGGCCGACCTGTCGATGTGGACCCGCCTGATCCAGACCATGGAGAACCCGAAGCACGAGGTGACCATCGGCATGGTCGGCAAGTACGTCGACCTGATCGAATCGTATAAATCGCTGACCGAGGCGCTGCGCCACGCCGGCATCCACACCGAAAGCCGCGTCAACATCGAATACCTGGACTCGGAAGAAATCGAGACCAAGGGCTGCGATCACCTGGCCAAGTACGACGCCATCCTGGTTCCGGGCGGCTTCGGCAAGCGCGGCGTGGAAGGCAAGATCATGGCCGCGCGCTATGCCCGCGAGAACAAGATCCCTTACCTCGGCATCTGCCTGGGCATGCAGGTCGCGCTGATCGAGTACGCGCGCCACATGGCCGGCCTGCCGAACGCCAACTCGACCGAGTTCGACCTGGACACCGACCAGCCGGTCGTGGCCCTGATCAACGAATGGCAGAACCACGACGGCAAGGTCGAAAAGCGCGACGAGAACTCGGACCTGGGTGGTACGATGCGCCTGGGCGCCCAGACCTGCGCGGTGAAGCCGGGCACGCTGGCCGCCGAGATCTACGGCAGCGTCGTCACCGAGCGTCACCGTCACCGCTACGAGGCCAACAACTACTACCTGCCGAAGGTGGAAGCGGCCGGCATGGTGGTCGCGGCGCGCACCCCGAACGAAGACCTGTGCGAGATCATGGAACTGCCGCGTGAAGGCGAAAATGCGCACCCGTGGTACATGGGCGTGCAGTTCCACCCCGAATTCAAGTCGACCCCGCGCAGCGGCCATCCGCTGTTCACTTCCTTCATCCAGGCGGCCCTGGCGCACCAGGCGGCCAACCCGAAGGTGGCGGCGAACGAACAAGCTTTGCAAGGAGACGTAGCATGAAACTGTGTGGTTTCGACGTAGGCCAGGAACACCCGATCTTCCTGATCGCCGGCACCTGCGTGATCGAGTCGCGCCAGATGGCGCTCGACACGGCCGGCACCCTGAAGGAAATCACCAGCGCGCTGGGCATCCCCTTCATCTATAAATCGTCGTTCGACAAGGCCAACCGCTCGTCGGGCAAGTCGTTCCGCGGCCCCGGCCGCGAAAAAGGCCTGGAGATCCTGGCCGACGTGCGCCGCGAGCTCGGCGTGCCGGTGCTGACCGACGTGCACGACGAAGAGATGATCGCCGAAGTGGCGAGCGTGGTCGACGTGCTGCAGACCCCGGCCTTCCTGTGCCGCCAGACCGATTTCATCAACGCCTGCGCGCGTTCGGGCAAGCCGGTCAACATCAAGAAGGGCCAGTTCCTGGCCCCGGGCGACATGAAGAACGTGATCGACAAGGCACGCGCCGCCGCGCGCGAAGCGGGCCTGAACGAAGACAACTTCATGGCCTGCGAGCGCGGCGCCTCGTTCGGCTACAACAACTTGGTCTCGGACATGCGTTCGCTCGCCATCATGCGCGAATCGAACTGCCCGGTGGTGTTCGATGCCACCCACTCGGTGCAGCTGCCGGGCGGGCAGGGCACGTCCTCGGGCGGCCAGCGCGAGCACGTCCCCGTGCTGTCGCGCGCCGCGGTGGCGGCCGGTGTCGCCGGCCTGTTCATGGAAACCCACCCGGATCCGGCCAATGCGCTGTCGGATGGCCCGAACGCCGTCCCGCTGGGCCGCATGAAGGAACTGCTGACGACCCTGGTCGAGCTCGACCGCGTGGTCAAGCGTGCGGGCTTCCTCGAGAACAGCTTCAAGGCATAATTAGATAATTCGATTATCAAGCATGAAAGTCGAGGCGCCTGTGCGGCGCCTCGACTTTCATGTGCGCCACGATTTTTTACCTTTTGGAGAGTAAACCATGAGTGCTATCGTTGACATCATCGGCCGCGAGATCATCGACTCGCGCGGCAATCCCACCGTCGAATGCGACGTGCTGCTCGAATCGGGCGTGATGGGCCGTGCCGCCGTGCCGTCGGGCGCATCGACCGGTTCGCGCGAAGCGATCGAACTGCGCGACGGCGACCCGAAGCGTTACTTCGGCAAGGGTGTGCTGCAGGCCTGCGAGAACATCAACACCGAAATCAGCGAAGCAATCATGGGCCTGGACGCGAACGAGCAGGCCTTCCTCGACCGTACCCTGATCGACCTGGACGGCACCGAGAACAAGAGCCGCCTGGGCGCGAACGCGATGCTGGCCGTGTCGATGGCCGTGGCCAAGGCCGCCGCCGAGGAAGCGGGCCTGCCACTGTACCGCTACTTCGGCGGTTCGGGCGCGATGCAGATGCCGGTGCCGATGATGAACGTCATCAACGGCGGCGCCCACGCCGACAACAACCTGGACATCCAGGAATTCATGATCATCCCGGTCGGCGCGCCTTCGTTCAAGGAAGCCATGCGCTACGGCGCCGAGGTGTTCCACACCCTGAAGAAGATCCTGCACGCCAAGGGCCTGGCGACCTCGGTCGGCGACGAAGGCGGCTTCGCGCCGAACGTGGCCAACCACGAGGAAGCGATCAAGCTGATCATGCAGGCGATCGAGGAAGCCGGCTACCAGGCGGGCAGCGACATCGCCATCGGCCTGGACTGCGCCGCCAGCGAATTCTACAAGGACGGCAAGTACGTGCTCGAAGGCGAGGGCCTGACCCTGTCGTCGACCGACTTCACCAACATGCTGGCGACCTGGTGCGACAAGTACCCGATCATCTCGATCGAGGACGCGATGGCCGAAGGCGACTGGGAAGGCTGGGGCATCCTGACCGAGGCCCTGGGCAAGAAGGTGCAGTTGGTGGGCGACGATTTATTCGTCACCAACACCAAGATCCTGAAAGAAGGCATCCAGAAGAACATCGCCAACTCGATCCTCATCAAGATCAACCAGATCGGCACCCTGACCGAGACCTTCGCCGCCATCGAGATGGCCAAGCGCGCCGGCTACACCGCCGTGATCTCGCACCGTTCGGGCGAAACCGAGGACTCGACCATCGCCGACATCGCCGTCGGCCTGAACGCCCTGCAGATCAAGACCGGCTCGATGTCGCGTTCGGACCGCATGGCCAAGTACAACCAGCTCCTGCGCATCGAGGAAGACCTGGGCGACGTGGCCAGCTACCCGGGCCGTGACGCGTTCTATAATCTGAAATAAGCCTGAAGTAAATCAACATCGTTCCACCACCGCCGGCCGATTGCAATGATCGGCCGGCGTATCATTTTCTGTCATGCGCCTGATTACGCTCGCCCTTGCCGCCTTGCTGTTGCTGATCCAGTACCCGCTGTGGTTGGGAAAGGGCGGCATGCTCGCCGTCGCCGACCTGCGCGACCAGGTCGCGCTGGCCCAGGCGCATACCGACGGGCTCAAGGCGCGCAACGCCAAGCTCGACTCCGAGGTGCGCGACCTGCGCGAGGGCCTCGGCGCCGTCGAGGAACGGGCGCGCCTGGAACTGGGCATGATCAAGCAGAACGAGATCTTCGTGCAGGTGCTGCGCAAGGACGAGCAGCCGGTCGAATCGATGACCGTACCGCCGCCTCCGCCGCCGCCGAAAGAGGCCAAGAGCACCGCCCCCGGCCCGACACACTGAACACCATGACTTCCCCGACCACTCCTGATGGCGCATCGGGCGATGCCGCCGCTTCCCTGACGACGCTCGAGGCGCTGGCCGCCTGGCTTGCCGCCGCTTTCGAATCCGGCGACACCGCCGTGCTGGTCGATGCCCTGGTCGTCGCGTCGCGCGCCGAAGGGACGGCCCACATGGCGGCGGCCGCCGGCCTGCCGCAGGCTGAACTGCGCGCCGCTTTCGCCAATGGCGAACTGAGCCTGGACGCGACGCTGGCGATCATGAAGGTGATCGACCTGCATTTGCCGGGCGAGGCGCACTGATACCACAGGCTTCGGCGGCGTAGGGTGGGCGCCCCGNNCCCTGTGCCCACGCGTGACGCATGAACAGACGCAGCGCGTTGTAGACGCCAACACGACGCCGGCTTCACGCGTGGGCACGGGGGCGCCCACCCTGCGCTTGACGCACGCAAGGCGCTCCGTTTGCCCTAGAATGTTCGCTATCTCTTCACTGAAAAGCGAGCGCACCATGAGCCAGCAACATGCCGCAGGACCGTTCGACGTGACCGTCACTCCGCAAGGCCAGCCCGCGGTGCACGATGGCGTGACGACCGGACGCATGACGATCGACAAGCGCTATCACGGCGCGCTGGAAGGCAGCGGCGTGGGCGAGATGCTGTCGGCGATGACGACGACCGAAGGCTCGGCCGGCTACGTGGCGATCGAGCGCGTGAGCGGCAAGCTGGACGGCAGGAGCGGCAGCTTCGTGGTCCAGTACAGCGGCACGATGGCGCGCGGGGCGCAGGCGCTGTCGATCACGGTCGTGCCCGATTCGGGCACCGGGGAACTGGCGGGGATTGCCGGCACGATGCGCATCCGCATCGAGGAGCGCCAGCATTTCTACGAATTCGATTACGTCCTGCCCGAGGCTTAGCCCCGGGCAGGAGCGGACGGCACGCGGCGGGCAGGCGCTGCCCGCCGCGGTCATCTTAGTCCGACGAGGCCTCGCCCTGCGTCGCGCCGGCGCCTTGCTCCAGGAAGGAGCGCAGCATCCAGGCATTCTTCTCGTGTACGTCCATGCGTGCGGTCAGCATGTCGGCGGTCGGGAAGTCGTCCAGCTCGTCGGCGATCTTCACGCCTTCGCGCATGGTGCGGACGATGATTTCGTTGCCGTCGACCAGCTGGCGGATCATTTCCTTGGCCGAGAGTACTTCCGGCTCTTCCTTGATGTTCGACAGTTCGGCATAGCGCTTCGACGTGGCCGGGGCGAAATGGCCCAGCGAACGAATGCGCTCGGCGATTTCATCGAGCGCATTCCACTGCTCGGTGTACTGCTCCTCGAACATCACGTGCAGGGTCGAGAACATCGGCCCGGTGACGTTCCAGTGGAAGTTGTGGGTTTTCAGATAAAGCATGTAGGCGTCCGCCAGGACGGTCGAGAGCGACTCGACGATCTTCGCGCGGTCCTCGGTATTGATGCCGGTATCCATGTGCATTGCGATTCTCCTGTGGTCAAGTATCAGTGCGGGTGGAAGTTGTAGCACTGCTAACAAATCACAGCTTAGCACCGGCGCGAAAATCATGCGGTACGATAACCCGGTTCAATGCCGGTACATGGGCCGCAGCTCAGGCGGGGGCGAGCGTCTGCAGGATCGCACGGACGGCATCCGGAATCGGCACCGACTTGTTGCTGCGCCGGTCGACGTAGACGTGCACGAAATGCCCGGCCGCGGCCGGCAAGCCATCGTCGTTGCGGTAGAGCGCGATCTCGTAGCGCACGCTCGAATTGCCCAGTTTGGCAACCCGGACGCCGACGTGGATGAGGTCGGGGAAGGAGATGGAGCTGAAGTAGGAGCAGCCGGTCTCGACGACGAAGCCGACGATGTCGTCCTTGTGGATGTCGAGCACGCCGCGGTCGACCAGGTAGCGATTGACCGCGGTGTCGAAGAAACTGTAGTAGTTGACGTTGTTGACATGCCCGTAGCTGTCGTTGTCCATCCAGCGGGTCGGCAGGGCGACCATGTGGGGAAAGGCGGAGCGGGGCGTGTCGCGCATCGTCAGGGGTTCCTTTGATTAGTGTTTCGTGTCTTCGGCCGGCGTCATCGCATCCGACGCGATCGGGGTGGCGAACAGCTGGGCGCAGTCGACCTTGTCGAAGGCGTAGTGCTTGCCGCAGAAATCGCAGTTGATGCCCAGTTCGCCCAGGTCGGCCAGCGCCGACTCGACTTCTTCCTGGCCCAGCATCTTGAGCATGTTGCCGACCTTTTCGCGGGTGCAGCTGCAGTGGAACTGCGGATGCTGCGGGTCGAACACGCGAATCGTTTCTTCCCAGAACAGGCGGGTCAGCAGGGTCTGGATGTCGGTCGTCAGCAGCTCTTCCTGCTTCAGGGTGCTGCCCAGCATCACGGCGCGGTTCCAGGTTTCCAGGTCTTCCTCTTCGGTCGCCTGTTTCACCTGGTCATCCTTGCCGGTGTGGCGCGGCAGTTTCTGCAGCAGCAGGCCGCGCGAGACCTGGTCGTCGGCCGCCAGCCACAATTTGGTGTCCATCTGTTCCGAGCGCAGCATGTAGTTCTCGATGACGGTCGCCATGTTCTCGCCGTGCAGCGGCACGATGCCCTGGTAGGGCTGCTGGCCCGGCACCTTGTCGGCCGGATCGAGGGTGATCACGAAACGGCCGCGGCCGTTCGCGTTCAGCAGATCGGTCAGGCTGGCGTCGTCCGCCACCTCGGCGTCCGGCGCCAGTTTTGCCGTGGCGCGGATGCGCAGACCGGCGTCGCATTCGACCACCAGCAGGCGCACCGGGCCGTCGCCGTGGATCTGCATCACGATCGCGCCGTTGAACTTCAGGTTGGCCGACAGCAGGGCGCTTGCCGCCACCATTTCGCCCAGCATGGCGCGCACGGCCTTGGGGTAGCCGTGGCGGGCCTGGATCTCGCGCCAGGTGTCGGAAATCTCGACCAGCTCGCCGCGCACGGCGGCGTTGTCGAAGATGAATTTCTGCAGGGTGTCCTTGGTGTCTACTGTCGTCATTGTCTATCCGATTTGCTTGAGCTGCGCCTTGAACAGCTGGCCGCGCGCCATATAACTGGCGGCATTGGCCTGCAGGCGCAGCAGGTCTTCTTCCGTGAGGGTACGCACCGCTTTCGCCGGCGTACCGATGATGAGCGAGTTGTCGGGAAATTCCTTGCCCTCGGTAACCAGTGCTCCGGCACCGACCAGGCAACCCTTGCCGATCTTTGCGCCGTTCAGGATCACGGCCTGGATGCCGATCAGCGAGCCATCGCCCACCGTGCACCCGTGCAGCATCGCCTGGTGGCCGACGGTGACGCCTTTGCCGAGCGTGAGCGGGTAGCCCATGTCGGTGTGCATCACCGTGCCTTCCTGCACGTTGCTGTTCTCGCCGATCGTGATCCGCTCGTTGTCGCCGCGGATCGTGACACCGAACCACACCGAGGCATTCGCCTCGATCGTCACTTTGCCGATCAGGTTGGCCGAATCGGCCACATAGGCCGACGCATCGATCTCGGGCGCATGCTCGCCCAGCTGGTAAATCGCCATGGATGTGCTCGCGGAAGGTTGAAGTACTGCTATTTTACGCCCTCGCGCCCGCCATCGCCCGATTGGCCCCATATGAAGATGACGGGCAGGAATTCAACGGCTTGCGTATAATTGAACGATCGTTCTTTTTTGACTGTCGACCCAGCCATGAAACCTTCCCGTTCCGAATTCCTCACCGTGCGCGGCCTGCGCACCCACGTGCGTCACTGGGGCCGCGAAGGCGCGCCGAAGATCTTCATGGCGCATGGCTGGATGGATGTGTCGGCCTCGTTCCAGTTCATTGTCGACTGCCTGGAAGGCGACTGGCACATCATCGCCCACGACTGGCGCGGCTTCGGCCTGTCGGAGCGCAGCCACTCCGACACCTACTGGTTCCCCGACTACGTCGCCGACCTCGACTTCCTGCTCGACCATTACTCCCCAAGCGAGCCGGTGAACCTGCTCGGCCACAGCATGGGCGGCAACGTCGTCAGCCTGTACGCCGGCGTGCGCCCCCAGCGCGTGAAGAAATTGATCAACCTCGAAGGCATCGGCCTGATGGGCAGCGTGCCCCAGCAGGCGCCCAAGCGCATGGCGAAGTGGCTCGACGAGCTGAAGAACCCGCCGACCATGAAGGGCTACGCCAGCCTGGAGGAGGTGGCGGGGCGGCTGCAGAAGACCAACCCGCGCCTGCCGGACGAGCGCGCGACTTTCCTGGCCGAACACTGGTCGGCGCGCAACGACGCGGGCGAGTACGAGATCCTGGGCGACCCCGCGCACAAGATGAACGGGCCGCTGCTGTACCACCTGGACGAGATGATCGCGGTCTGGAAGAAGATCACCGCGCCGGTGCTGTGGATCGAGGCGGCGGAGACGGAGATGTGGCGCTGGATGGGGCTGCAGGAAGAGATGCGGGCGGAAGTCGACCGGCGGCTGGCGCACATGGCGTCGGTCGAAGCCCATGTCGTGCCGGAGGCGGGGCACATGGTGCACCATGACCAGCCGGCGGTGCTGGCGCGCCTGATCGAGGCGTTTTTGACGCGTTGAATCGGTGATATGCACGGGGACGTGGGGCTGTTGCCTGTGCTGTTCGTGGTGCGCGCGATCCGCGTGGGCTCGAGAGCCCACCCTACGGGATGCGTCGCGGGCCGAAAACCCGCGACGCGAGGGACGTAGCGTGGGCGGGTCTCCCGCCCACGCGTTCAACCGGCCTTAAATGACTGCAAACAATATTTGCACTCGCGGCCTTTCATGCAAATATCGTTTGCATACGGCTTATAGGTGCCGCACCTCCGCCGGCGGCGTCGTCCAGTTATCGTTGCGCCCATCGAAATACCTTACCGGCGCCGCAATCAATTCCTCGACGGGTGCATCGTCCAGGCTGGCCACCGTCACCGCCACGAACGGTCCCATCGCCGGCGATTCGCCGGTCGAGAACACGTTGATGCCGCAGCCACGGCAAAAGTAATGCCCGTCGCGCCGCGTGTGGAAGCGGTATTCGCCCAGCGCCTGCGCGCCTTCCAGTAGACGGAATTGCGATGGCGTCACGGGCGCCGCCCAGAAGCGCATCTTGGTGCAGATCGTGCAGTTGCACTTGATCGTGCCCGCGGCCAGGTCGATGTCCGCTTCATAGCGCACCGCGCCGCAGTGGCAGCTGCCGTGGTAGGTCTTCATGTCGCTCGTCATGGATGTGAAAAAGGCAACTCTAGCATTGTCCAGGCACCCACAGGAAGAGGCGTCCCGGCCGCGTCGCACCGCGCGGCGATTGCGGCGTACAATGTCCGCTCCGTCCAGTATCCGCAAGCGCGCCGCCCCATGCTGAAAGTCGACCTTCACTGCCATTCCAACGTTTCCGACGGCGTCCTCACGCCTGCCGCCGTGGCGGCCTATGCGCGCAAGGGCGGCGTCGATGCCTGGGCGCTGACCGACCACGACGAGGTCGGCGGCATCAAGGCGGCGCGCGCCGCGGCGGA
This sequence comes from Massilia sp., assembly GCA_003520365.1. Lineage (GTDB taxonomy): Bacteria > Pseudomonadota > Gammaproteobacteria > Burkholderiales > Burkholderiaceae_D > Telluria > Telluria haematophila. The sequence goes on along the minus strand of DOUW01000189.1, from coordinate 113 downwards.
GGAAGTGGGCATGCGCTTCGTGCCGGGCGTCGAGATTTCCGTCACCTGGGCCAACCAGACCGTGCACCTGGTCGGCCTGCACGTGGACGAGGACAACCCCGAACTGCTGGCGG
>DOUW01000263.1 GCA_003520365.1 Massilia sp. | reverse complement strand
CGGGTCGAAGTTCTTGTAGACGCGGTGACCGAAGCCCATCAGCTTCACGCCCGAGTTCTTGTCCTTGACCTTCTCGATGAAGGCCGGGATGTTCTCGACCGAGCCGATTTCCTTCAGCATGGTCAGTGCCGCTTCGTTGGCGCCGCCGTGGGCAGGGCCCCACAGGCAGGCGATGCCGGCAGCGATACAGGCGAACGGGTTCGCGCCCGACGAGCCGGCCAGGCGGACGGTCGAGGTCGATGCGTTCTGCTCGTGGTCGGCGTGCAGGATCAGGATGCGGTCCAGGGCGCGCACCAGCACGTCGTTGACCTTGTACTCTTCGCACGGGTTGGCGAACATCATGTACATGAAGTTGGCGCTGTACGACAGGTCGTTGCGCGGGTACACGAACGGCTGGCCGATCGAGTACTTGTAGGCCATGGCGACCAGGGTCGGCATCTTGGCGATCAGGCGGATCGCGGAGATTTCGCGCTGTTCCGGATCGTTGATGTCGAGCGAGTCGTGGTAGAACGAGGCCAGGGCGCCGACGGTGCCGACCAGGACCGACATCGGGTGCGCGTCGCGGCGGAAGCCACGGAAGAAGAAGTTCATCTGCTCGTGAATCATCGTGTGACGGGTCACGGTGTTCTCGAACTTGGCCTTCTGCTCGGCGTTCGGCAGTTCGCCGTTCAGCAGCAGGTAGCAGGATTCCAGGAAGTCGCAGTTCACTGCCAGCTGTTCGATCGGGTAGCCGCGGTACAGCAGCTCGCCCTTGTCACCGTCGATGTAGGTGATGCTCGAATTGCACGAGGCAGTCGACATGAAGCCAGGGTCATAGGTGAACTTGCCGGTCTGGCCGTACAGCTTGCGGATGTCGATGACGTCCGGGCCGATCGAGCCTTTGTAAATCGGCATGTCGACCGATGGGCTGCCGTCCGAGAACGACAGTGTGGCTTTGGTATCAGAGATATTCATGGCACTTCCTTCTTGGGAGTGGATCTACAAAATATAAAACGAAACCGGGTTTCGCTTACGCTTCGCGCAGGCGCGCCACCAGGGCGCGCACATGCGGCAGGTCGACGTCCCCTTCGGGCTCGGCGCGGCCCAGCAGCAGGTCCATCAGCGGATTGTCCGCCAGGTCCAGCAAGCGGGTCAGCGCATCGACCTCTTCGTCGGTCAGCTCCTCTTCGTGCGCATCCAGGAAGCGCGTGAGGATCAGATCGTTCTCGAGCAGTCCCCTGCGTGCACGCCAGCGCAGGCGGGCACGGTTGGCGGGGTCGGATTGATGCGTGATGTGCTGCGGGTTTTGCTGTGCTTCCACACTAGAGTCCCTTGTTGGGTCAACACTATACTCCGGCTGCCGTCATTCGGCAGTACCGTATTTCTACTGTATTTATGACAATACATTGGTCGCAATCAGGCGGAGGATATCCGATTTTTGCGACCCGGGACGGACGCTTGACTGTTCGCCCTGCTTGTTACCTACACGGACGGATGTGTCCGATTGCACGCGCAATGGTGCGCTTGCTTCGTACCGCGTGGGTTCAAGAACCCACCCTACGATGCGTGGCGGATCTACCGCTGGCTGAACGCGTGGGCAGGAGACCTGCCCACCCTACGGTTCCGTTGCCGGGGTTCGTAGGGTGGGTTCTCGAACCCACCGCTCCACGGCCGGCCATACGGCGCCGGCCGCAAGCAAACAAGACCTTAGATCGCCCGGCGAACCAGCAATTCCTTGATCTTGCCGATTGCCTTGTTCGGGTTCAGGCCCTTCGGGCAGACGTCCGTGCAGTTCATGATCGAGTGGCAGCGGAACAGGCGGTACGGGTCTTCCAGGTTGTCCAGGCGCTCGTTGGTGGCTTCGTCGCGCGAGTCGGCGATGAAGCGGTAGGCCTGCAGCAGGCCGGCCGGACCGACGAACTTGTCCGGGTTCCACCAGAACGACGGGCAGGAGGTCGAGCAGCAGGCGCACAGGATGCACTCGTACAGGCCGTCGAGCTCTTCGCGCTCTTCCGGCGACTGCAGGCGTTCCTTCTCCGGCTTGATCGAGTCGTTGATCAGGAACGGCTTGATCGAGTGATACTGCTTGAAGAAGTTGGTCATGTCGACGATCAGGTCGCGCACCACCGGCAGGCCCGGCAGAGGACGCAGCACGATCGGCTGGCTCAGCTCGTTCAGGTTGGTGGTGCAGGCCAGGCCGTTCTTGCCGTTGATGTTCATCGCGTCCGAACCGCAGACGCCTTCGCGGCAGGAGCGGCGCAAGGCCAGCGAGTCGTCGACGTCGGACTTGATGCGCTGCAGTGCGTCGAGCAGCATCTTGTCGGTGTCTTTCAATTCGACGGTGACGTCTTGCATGTAAGGCTTCGTATCCTTGTCCGGATCGTAGCGGTAGATCTTCAGGTGGACTGTGCGTGCCATGTTTTACCTATCTAGTCAGGACGGGAGCTTGTGCCCCGCCCTCATCAATAATGTTGCGTGGATCAGAACGTACGTGGCTTCGGTTTGAAGGTATCGACCGTCAGCGGCTTGGTCACGACCGGCTTGTAGTCGAGACGGTTGCCTTCCGAGTAGAACAGGGTGTGCTTCATCCAGTTCTGGTCGTCGCGTTCCGGGAAGTCGCTGTGGGCGTGGGCGCCGCGCGATTCCTTGCGCGCCGCTGCCGAGACGATGGTCGCCTTGGCCACTTCGATCAGGTTGTCCAGCTCGATCGCTTCGATGCGAGCGGTGTTGAACACCTTCGACTTGTCCTTGAACGAGACGTGCTTGCGGCGCTCGTCGAGCTTCATGATTTCCCTGACGCCCTGGTCCATCAGTTCCTGGGTACGGAACACGCCGCAGTATTTCTGCATCGTGGCGCGGATGTCGTTGGCGACGTGCTGCACCTTTTCGCCGCCGGTCGAGGTTTCCTGGCGGTTCAGGCGGTCCAGCGCGTAGTCGGCGAAGTCCTTCGGCAGCGCGCGGTTGCCCTGCGCCTTCAGGTTCTGGCCGACGATGTGGTTGCCGGCGGCGCGGCCGAAGACGACCAGGTCGAGCAGCGAGTTGGTGCCCAGGCGGTTCGCGCCGTGCACCGAGACGCACGAGCATTCGCCGATAGCGTACAGGCCGTTGACGACCTTCTGGCCACCGGTGCCGTCAGGGGTGACGACCTGGCCGTGGATGTTGGTCGGGATGCCGCCCATCTGGTAGTGGATGGTCGGGACGACCGGGATCGGTTCCTTGGTCGCGTCGACGTTGGCGAACTTGTGGCCGATTTCGAGAATCGACGGCAGGCGCTTTTTGATCGTGTCGGCGCCGATGTGACGCAGGTCGAGCAGGACGTGGTCCTTGTTCGGGCCGACGCCGCGGCCTTCCTTGATCTCCTGGTCCATCGAGCGCGAGACGAAGTCGCGCGGCGCCAGGTCCTTCAGGGTCGGCGCATAGCGCTCCATGAAGCGCTCGCCGTTCGAGTTGATCAGGATGCCGCCTTCGCCGCGCACGCCTTCGGTGATCAGGACGCCCGCGCCGGCCACGCCGGTCGGGTGGAACTGCCAGAACTCCATGTCCTGCAGCGGGATGCCGGCGCGCGCCGCCATGCCCAGGCCGTCGCCGGTGTTGATGAAGGCGTTGGTCGACGCGGCGAAGATACGGCCGGCGCCGCCGGTGGCGAAGATGGTGGTCTTCGCCTGCAGCATCATGACGTCGCCGGTTTCCATTTCGAGGGCGACCACGCCCAGCACGTCGCCGTCCGCGTTGCGGACCAGGTCCAGGGCCTGCCATTCGACGAAGAAGTGGGTGCGCGAACGCACGTTACGCTGGTACAGGGTGTGCAGCAGGGCGTGGCCGGTACGGTCGGCGGCCGCGCAGGCGCGCTGCACCGGCTTCTCGCCGAAGTTGGCGGTGTGGCCGCCGAACGGACGCTGGTAGATGGTGCCGTCCGGGTTGCGGTCGAACGGCATGCCGAAGTGTTCCAGCTCGTAGACGACCTTCGGTGCTTCGCGGCACATGAATTCGATGGCGTCCTGGTCCCCCAGGTAGTCCGAACCCTTGACGGTGTCGAACATGTGCCAGTACCAGTCGTCTTCGCTCATGTTGCCCAACGAAGCGCCGATGCCGCCCTGCGCCGCCACGGTGTGCGAACGGGTCGGGAACACCTTCGACAGCACGGCCACGTTCAGGCCGGCTTCGGTCAGTTGCAGTGCGGCGCGCAGGCCGGAACCACCGGCGCCAACGATGACCACATCGAATTGACGGGTGGGGATTGCAGTATTGATTGCTGCCACGATTACACGCTCCAGAGAATTTGCACAGTCCACACGGCGTAGGCAATCAGCACGAGCACGGTGGCGATCTGCAGGGCCAGCTTGATGCCGGCCGGTTTGACGTAGTCCATCCAGATGTCACGGACGCCCACCCACACGTGGTAGAACAGGCCGAAGAAGGTGACAGCCGTGAAGAGCTTGAACCACTGGCGCGAGAACAGCGAAGCCCAGCCTTCGTAGGTGAAATTCTGTGCGGTCAGGAAGGTGCCCAGCAGGATGACGGTGTAGACCACCATCACGATCGCGGTGACGCGTTGCGCCAGCCAGTCCTTGACGCCGTAGTGTGCGCCGACGACGAGGCGGCGCGGGCCGATATTATTCTTGGTTGCCATGATTAGAATACTCCAAACAGTTTCAGGCCGACGATCAGGGTCAGCGCCAGGCTGATGACCAGCACCCAGCGTGCGGTCTTCTGCGCCGCGTCCTTGTCCAGGGCCATGTGGTTGTCCATGAACAGGTGGCGGATGCCGGCGGTGAAGTGGTGCAGGTAGGCCCAGGACAGGCCGAGCAGGATGATCTTGACGAAGACGTTGTCGACCACACCGGCGAAGTGGGCGAAGGAAATCTCCGAGCGCAGGCTTTCCTGCAGCAGGTAGAGCAGGAAAGGCAGCATCAGGAACATGGCGAACCCGCTGATGCGGTGCAGGATCGACACAATCGCCGAGGGCGGCTGGCGATAGTTCATCGTGATGTCGGTAATGTTGACATTACGAATCGGCTGCCCCCTCTTTTGCTGCTTTGTTATGGCTTCGGACATACAACACCTCCTTAACTGACAAAATTTAAATAACCCTTAATTTTCGCCGATTTTTTGATCCGCACCAATAACCGAAGCCCGATTATCAGGATGCAGCGCGAGGAACAGGGTTTTGTTCGGCGCTTTCTCCAAACCAACATATTTTAATCGCATGAAGCGATTGCTGCCGGGACCGACCTGGCCCTGGCAAATTCCTGCTTAAGGCGGCGTCTACGCGACGTCTTGCCTTCGTAGGGTGGGCACCTGTGCCCACGCGGTCGTACGGTCGCGCACCCGAGCGCCACTCAAAACATCTACACCCGCTGCAACTCTGACGTTCTCCGTTTCGACATTCACATGCCGCACAGCGTGGACACAGGTGTCCACCCTACGAAACCCGCCAACCGCATCCCGCCTTACGACAACTCGTTCTGGTAATGATGCTTCGCGGTCAGATACAATCCGCGCCGCAATTCCACTGCCTTGTCGCCATAGGTGAACGAGACCCGGTCCGCGCACAGCAGCGGGGTGCCTTCGGCCACCTGCAAATACTCCGCGGCCGCGCTGTCGGCGCCGACCGCGCGAATCTTCTCGGTCGCGCGGATCATGCGCGTGCCGAATTCGGATTCGAACAATCCATACATGGGACCCTTGTACTCGACCAGGCGTTCCGCGGTCAGCCCCTTGAACAGCTGGCCCGGCAGCCACAGCTCTTCCAGGATCGTCGGCGCGCCGTCGAAGGACTGGACGCGCTTGATGTAGACCACGGCGTCGCCCGACTTCAGCTCGAGCAAACGGGCGACCTCGGCCGGCGCACGGATGCGCTTGACCTCGACGATGCGGTTGTCGGGATGGTGGGGAACGCCCTCGTCGGGCATCAGTTTGAGGAAACGGAAGTGGGCGCGCTCTTCGTGGTGGGTGGCAACGAAGGTGCCCTTCCCTTGCCGGCGCACGACCAGGTTTTCGGCCGCGAGCTCATCGATCGCCTTGCGCACCGTGCCCTGGCTGACCTTGAAGCGGGCTGCCAGTTCGACTTCGCTGGGCATCAGTTCGCCGGGCTTCCACTCGCCCGCTTGCAGGCTCTGGGTGATCAGCGCCTTGATTTGCTGGTACAGCGGGCGGAACGAAGGCGAGCCGTTGCCGCTTGTGCCGTCGCTGGGCGGGTTGGACGAGACAGGATTCATAGACCGCGATTTCACCACAAAAGCACTGCCCCGTCCAGTGTATGCATGGCAATGACATGTGTCTTATATAAGACATATGATATCAATTGACAGGTAGAACTACCGAGGACTACACTCGCGGTCGATCGGACGCCAGCACGCCGCTGGCCGCGCTCCGGCGAAAAGCGCCGCGCGGCCGCCGCTGCCCAATTGGACGCGGTGCGGTTTTGGTATCATTGCAGTTTTCCCGAACAGGCGTATCCTCGGCTTCGACCGTTTTCATTCCCACTTTTGGAGATTCATCATGGCTAAAACCCCAATGCGCGTTGCCGTCACCGGCGCAGCCGGCCAGATCGGCTATTCCCTGCTGTTCCGCATTGCCAACGGCGACATGCTGGGCAAGGACCAGCCGGTCATCCTGCAGCTGCTCGAGATCGACAACGAGAAGGCACAGAAGGCGCTCAAGGGCGTCATGATGGAAATCGACGACTGCGCATTCCCGCTGCTGGCCGGCATGACCGCCCATAGCGACCCGATGACCGCCTTCAAGGATGCCGACGTCGCCCTGCTGGTCGGCGCCCGTCCGCGCGGCCCCGGCATGGAGCGCAAGGACCTGCTGGAAGCGAACGCACAGATCTTCACCGTGCAGGGCAAGGCGCTGGACGCCGTCGCTTCGCGCAACGTGAAAGTGCTGGTCGTCGGCAACCCGGCCAACACCAACGCCTACATCGCCATGAAGTCGGCCCCGAACCTGCCGGCCAAGAACTTCACCGCGATGCTGCGCCTGGACCACAACCGCGCCCTGTCGCAAGTGGCCGCCAAGGCCGGCAAGCCGGTCGGCGCGATCGAGAAGATGGTCGTCTGGGGCAACCACTCGCCGACCATGTACGCCGACTACCGCTTCGCCACCGTCGACGGCCAGTCGGTCAAGGACATGATCAACGACGACGCCTGGAACCGCGACACCTTCCTGCCGACCGTCGGCAAGCGCGGCGCCGCCATCATCGACGCGCGCGGCGCCTCGTCGGCAGCTTCGGCCGCCAACGCAGCGATCGACCACGTGCGCGACTGGGTGCTGGGCACCAACGGCAAGTGGACCACCATGGGCATCCCGTCGGACGGTTCGTACGGCATCCCGGAAGGCGTGATGTTCGGCTTCCCGGTCACCACCGAAAACGGCGAGTACAAGATCGTCCAGGGCCTGGAGATCGACGAGTTCTCGCAAGAGCGCATCAACCTCACGCTGAAGGAACTGACTGAAGAGCGTGAAGGCGTGGCACACCTGCTGGCCTAACTACGACGCGGCGTCCATGGAACCGGCCAAGCCGACCGTGCGCCGCAGCCGCCGTGCCCCTGAACAGGGCGCGGCGGCTTCTTCATTTCCCGCCAGCGTCTCTACCGATATATACATGCATCCTTCCGAGGTTTTATTCCAGGGCAAACGCCAGCCGCTCCTGCTTCCCGCCTGCGACCACTATTGCGGCTCCGAGAAGCTGATGCGCAAGTCGATGACCCTGCAACAAGAGCTTGGTCCCCTGTTCGACATCACCTTCGATTGCGAGGACGGCGCCGCCGCCGGCAACGAGGCCGCGCACGCCCAGCTCGTCGCCGATCTGGTGAACAGCGAGGACAACCGCCACAACCGCATCGGCGTGCGCCTGCACGACATCGACAGCCCCTTCTTCGAACAGGACGTCGCCACCATCGTCGGCGCCGCCGCGAACCGCCTGGCCTACGTGGTCCTGCCCAAGCCGAACGGCGTGGCCGACGTGCGGCGCGCCCTCGAGATCATTAACCGCGTCGCGGTGCCGGCCGGGCGCGCGGCGCTGCCGGTGCACGTGCTGATCGAAACCCATGGCGCGTTGCGCGAAGCCTACGATATCGCCGCCCTGCCCCAGGTCGAATGCCTGTCCTTCGGCATCATGGATTTCGTCTCCGCCCACTACGGCGCGGTGCCGGCGAGCGCGATGCGCACCCCGGGACAGTTTTCGCATCCATTAGTTGTCCGCGCCAAGCTGGAAATGGTTGCGGCATGTCATGCGCACGGCAAGGTCGCCTCGCATAATGTGACGACCGAGATCAAGGACAGCGCGGTTGTGGCAAACGACGCACAACGCGCTGGCGCCGAATTCGGTTTCACGCGCATGTGGAGCATCCATCCGGACCAGATCAAGCCGATCCTGAAGGCGTTCACGCCGCGGCTGTCGGAGGTGAACGAAGCCACCAACATCCTGCAGGAAGCGATGGCCGTGAACTGGGGACCGATCGCTCAGCATGGGCGCTTGCATGACCGCGCCAGCTACCGATATTATTGGACCGTTTTGCAGCGCGCGAAGCTGGCCGGCCTGGCGCTGCCCGAATCCGCGGCGGCAATCGTCAACCAAACGGAATCCAACTGATGGCCACCCCACTCAAACACCTCCTCGCCGCCGGCACCTTCGTGCTCGCGGCTTTCGGCCTGTGCGCCGCGCCGGCATCGGCAGCCCCCGAAAAGAACCACCCGAAAGCCGCCGACGTCCTCAAGTCGAAGGCAAAGACCAAGTCCTCGAAGGCGAAGAAAGCCGCCGCAGGGGCAGCAGCAGCAGGGGCGGCAGCCGCTGCTGCTGCGGCTACTTCTCCTATCGACGAGCCGGAACCGGACATCACCGACACCCGGGTCACCGACTACGCCTGCGAGCTGGGCAACAAGATCACGATCTACACGAACGAGAAGGACGACTCGAACATCGCGCTGCGCTGGAAGAAGCGCCTGCACCGCCTGGCGCGGGTGGGCACCACCACCGGCGCGCTGCGTTTCGAGAACAAGAACTACGGCCTGGTCTGGATCGGCATCCCGTCGAAGGGCATCCTGCTCGACTCGAAGCTGAACCGCCAGCTGGCCAACGAATGCAAGAACGCCGACCAGGCCAAGCCGCTCGTCACGGCCGGGCTGGAGGAAAAGAAAAGCTGACACACAGAAGCGCCAATACTGCGCGTTACCCTACCGTTGCTGATTACGTCGTACTGAAGCAATAACAAGAGACCCCTACTGAAGGAGAGCTTATGTCTCGCAACACCCTGAACACGCTGAAGGACTTCCCGCTCGCGGGCGGCCAGTCCGGCCAGTTCTATTCGCTGCCGGCGCTGGGCGAAAGCCTGGGCGTGAACCTGTCGCGCCTGCCGGTGTCGATCCGTATCGTCCTCGAGTCCGTTCTGCGTAACTGCGACGGCAAGAAGGTCACCGAAGAACACGTCCGCCAGCTGGCGAACTGGGGCGCGACCGCCGAGCGTACCGACGAGATCCCGTTCGTCGTCGCCCGCGTCGTGCTGCAGGACTTCACCGGCGTGCCGCTGCTGGCCGACCTGGCCGCGATGCGCAACGTCGCCGCCAAGACCGGCGCCGATCCGAAGAAGATCGAGCCGCTGGTGCCGGTCGACCTGGTGGTCGACCACTCGGTCACCATCGACCACTTCCGCGAGCCGGGCGCGCTGGACCTGAACATGAAACTGGAATTCCAGCGCAACAACGAGCGCTACCAGTTCATGAAGTGGGGCATGCAGGCATTCGACACCTTCGGCGTCGTGCCGCCGGGCTTCGGCATCGTCCACCAGGTCAACCTGGAATACCTGGCACGTGGCGTCATGAAGAATGGCGACACCTACTACCCGGACACCCTGGTCGGCACCGACTCGCACACCACCATGATCAACGGCGTCGGCGTCGTCGGCTGGGGCGTGGGCGGCATCGAAGCGGAAGCGGGCATGCTGGGCCAGCCGGTCTACTTCCTGACCCCGGACGTCATCGGCGTCAACCTGAAGGGCAAGCTGCGCGAAGGCTGCACCGCGACCGACCTGGTGCTGACCATCACCGAACTGCTGCGCAAGGAAAAAGTCGTCGGCAAGTTCGTCGAATTCTTCGGCGAAGGCACCCGTTCGCTGTCGACCACCGACCGCGCCACCATCGGCAACATGGCCCCGGAATACGGCGCGACCATGGGCTTTTTCCCGGTGGACGAAGCGACCGTCGACTACTTCCGCGGCACCGGCCGTACCGAAGAAGAACTGGCTGCCTTCGAGAACTACTACAAGGCCCAGGGCATGTTCGGCATCCCGCAGGAAGGCGAGATCGACTACACCCGCGTCGTGACCCTCGACCTGTCGACCGTCACCCCGTCGCTGGCGGGTCCGAAGCGTCCGCAGGACCGTATCGAGCTGGGCCACGTGAAGAACACCTTCACCGAACTGTTCAGCAAGCCGACCACCGAGAACGGCTTCAACAAGTCGGCCGAAGACCTGTCGAAGGTCTACGAGACCACCAACGGCGTGCGCGTGAAGAACGGCGACGTCCTGATCGCCGCCATCACCTCGTGCACCAACACCTCGAACCCGAGCGTGCTGCTGGCTGCCGGCCTGCTGGCCAAGAAAGCCGTCGAGCGCGGCCTGACCGTCGCTCCGCACATCAAGTCCTCGCTGGCGCCGGGATCGCGCGTCGTGACCGAGTACCTGACCGCCGCCGGCCTGCTGCCCTACCTGGAAAAGCTGGGCTTCGGCGTGACCGCCTACGGCTGCACCACCTGCATCGGCAACGCCGGCGACCTGACCCCGGAACTGAACGCAGCGATCACGTCGAACGACATCATCGCCGCCGCCGTCCTGTCGGGCAACCGTAACTTCGAAGCGCGTATCCACCCGAACATCCGTTCGAACTTCCTGGCCTCGCCGCCGCTGGTCGTCGCTTACGCGATCGCCGGCAACATGACCCGCGACCTGATGACCGAGCCGGTCGGCAAGGACACCAACGGTGTCGACGTCTACCTGGGCGACATCTGGCCGTCGTCGCAGGAAGTGGGCGAACTGATGCGCTTCGCGATGAACTCGGAAGTGTTCAAGAAGAACTACGCCGACGTCAAGGGCAACCCGGGCGCACTGTGGGAACGCGTGTCGTCGACCGAAGGCCAAGTCTACAACTGGCCGGAATCGACCTACATCGCCGAACCGCCGTTCTTCGCCGACTTCGAGATGACCCCGAAAGCGGCCGCCACCGGCATCACCGGCGCCCGCGCGCTGGGCGTGTTCGGCGACTCGATCACCACCGACCACATCTCGCCGGCCGGTTCGATCAAGGAAGACGGTCCTGCAGGCAAGTGGCTGAAGGATCACGGCGTGCTGAAGGCCGACTTCAACTCCTACGGCTCGCGCCGCGGTAATCACGAGATCATGATGCGCGGCACCTTCGCCAACGTGCGTATCAAGAACAAGATGATCCCGCCGAAGGCCGACGGTTCCGCCGTCGAAGGCGGCATCACGATCCACCAGCCGACCGGCGAACAGATGTCGATCTACGACGCGGCCATGAAGTACGTGGCCGAAGGCACCCCGACCATGGTGTTCGGCGGCGAAGAGTACGGCACCGGCTCGTCGCGCGACTGGGCAGCCAAGGGCACCCAGCTGCTGGGCGTGAAGGCCGTCATCGTGCGTTCCTTCGAGCGTATCCACCGCTCGAACCTGGTCGGCATGGGCGTGCTGCCGCTGCAGTTCATCGGCAACGACAGCGTCGAAACCCTGGGCATCACCGGCAAGGAAACCTACGACCTGAAGGGCCTGGAAGGCGAGATCAAGCCGCAACAACTGGCGACCCTGGTGATCCACCGCGAAAACGGCGAGACCCAGGAAGTGCAAGTGCTGCTGCGTATCGACACCCCGATCGAAGTCGACTACTACAAGCATGGCGGCATCCTGCCGTTCGTGCTGCGCCAGCTGCTGGCTGCGTAATGCAGTAACAAAAGCGCCGTCAGGCGCCCCCGCTGGGGAGCCTGAACGAGCGACAAAAAGGCCGGAACCTGCAAAGGTTCCGGCCTTTTTTCTTTCTTCCCTCTTTCGCGTTCGCTAGCGTCCGATGCCGATGCCGATACCGATGCCACTGCGCCCGCCACTTCCCAGGCCGCCGAAAATGGAGGTCGATACGCCCCCGCGTGCACGGCCGTCCTGCCCGGCCGACCGGAGGATGCATTCCCGCCAGGGGTCGGTGTCCGGCGTAAAACCCACCTGCGCGCATGCGGGCCCGTATTCGGCCATCATGCGTTCCACTTGCGCTTGCTGGGCCAGTGCCCGGTCTTGTGGGGTCGCACATCCAATCAGGCACAGTGCACTTGCTGCCGCCAATATGAAAACGCGCATGATTGTTCTCCTTAAGCAATAGATCGAACCGGCTTCAGGCTGACAGCCCATGGAACGATCATACGCTTCTATTGAGCTCGCCTGATTGGCTGGGCCGCCCTATCGAGCGCTTCCCACCGGGCTGGCGGCAAGCCGCCCCTGCTTCCACACAATCGGGCGCGACGCCATTTGCAAATCCACTTATCATTGTTCCACTTCAAGACGAGATCGAACGGGGGCACGTGCGATGCGATCGAAGGACTTGCAATATGGCCACAGGTGCTGACTTGCTTGATGGGGCCGAGCCGGATTTTCGGCTGTTGTTCGATGCAACACCGGTTCCCTACCTGGTCCTGACGCCCGACTTCATCATGGTCGCCGCCAACGAGGCACGCCTGCGCGCAACGCTGACGACGCGGGAACAGATCCTGGGACGACACCTTTTCGACGTCTTTCCGGACAATCCCGCCGATCCCACGGCGACCGGCACCCGCAACCTGCGTGCGTCGCTGATGCGGGTACTGCAGAACCGGTGCGCCGACGCCATGCCCTTGCAAAAATACGATATTCCCATACCGGATTCGGCCGAGGGGGAATTCGAGGTCCGGTACTGGAAGCCGCTCAACAGCCCCATATTCGGTCCGACGGGCGAAGTCGCCTACATCATCCATAGCGTCGAAGACGTCACGGAACATGTGTTGAAGCAGCAGGCAGTCGAGGAAAGCGAAGCCCGCTTCCGCCTGATCGCCGATGCCATGCCGCAGATGGTCTGGTCAGCCCTGCCGGACGGTTATCACGATTACTACAACCGGCAACATTATGAATTTTCCGGCATGCCGGTCGGGGCCACCATCGGCCAGAATTGGGGATCCATATTGCATCCCGACGACCTGCCGCGCACCACGCAAGCCTGGGAACACAGCCTTGCCACCGGCGAGCCCTACGACATCGAGTACCGCTTGCGGCATCGCTCGGGCGAGTATCACTGGGTGCTGGCGCGCGCCCTGCCGGTCCGGAACCGGGCTGGCCTGATCGAACGCTGGATCGGCACCTGCACCGATATCCATGCCCAGAAAGTCCTGCGCGCACAACTGCAGGACGCGCAACTGCGGCTCGAAGGCACCTTGAGCGCCGCGGAAATCGGCACCTGGACCTGGGACATCCAGGCCGACCGCGTCTTTGCCGATTGCAACTTCGCGAAGCTGTTCGAGATCTCCGAGCAGGACGCCAGGGGCGGTCCGCTGGAGGCCTATCTCGCTCCCATCCATCCCGACGATCTCGCGGGGGTCCAGGCGCATGTTGCAGAGTCGCTCGGCACGCGCAAGCCCTACCAATACCAGTTCCGCCTGTGTCTCCGGGACGGCGGCATCCGCTACATCCATGCACGCGGCAAGATCGATGTCGGCGCCGATGGACAGCCTGCGTGGATGCCGGGCGTCGCCCTCGACATCACGCAACAGAAACTGGCGGAAGAAGCACGGCAACGCACCGAGTTCCAGTTCAAGACCATTACCGATTCGAACGTCATCGGGGTAATGCAGTATCGTTACGACGGCAGCATCGTCAAGGCGAATGACGCGTTCCTGCGAATGCTCGGTTATTCGCGCGAGGACTTCGAACGCAACGGCCTGTCCTGGCGCGACCTGACGCCGCCCGAGTGGGAAGACGTGGACAGGAAGAGCCTGGAGATCCTGCAGTCGACGGGCAGCGTGGAAGCGTTCGAGAAGGAATACCTCAGGAAGGACGGCAGCCGCCTGCCAGTGTATGTGGGCGCCGCCAACTACCGGGGCAACAGGGAGGAAGGCGTCTCCTATATCCTCGACATCAGCGAGATCAGGAAGGCCCAGTCGGCGCTCAAGGAAAGCGAAGTGCAGTTTCGCACCCTGGCGGAAAACATCCCGCAGCTGGCCTGGATGGCCGACAGCGACGGCGCCATTTTCTGGTACAACAACCGCTGGTTCGAGTACACCGGCACGACACTGGAAGAGATGCGCGGATGGGGCTGGGAACAGGTGCACCATCCCGACTTCGTGGAAGCGGCCAAGGCCAAGTACCGCAGCCAGATCGTCGAGCAACAGGTCGCGTGGGAAGACCTGTTCCCGTTGCGCAGCGCCAATGGCGAATACCGCTGGTTCCTGTCGCGGGCGGTACCGATCCGCGACCAGCACGGGCAAATCATCCGCTGGTTCGGCACGAACACCGACATCACCATCCAGCGCGAAGCGGAAGAGGACCTGGAAGCGGCGAATCGGCGCAAGGACGAATTTCTCGCCATGCTCGCGCATGAACTGCGCAATCCGCTGGCGCCGATCAGTACGGCGGCCAACCTGCTGGCGGTCGCCAGCCCCGACAAGAACACGATCAAGAAATATAGCGCGATTATCTCGCGGCAGGTCAGGCACATGACCGACCTGGTCGACGACTTGCTGGACGTGTCGCGCGTGACGCGCGACCTGGTGTCCATCGAAAAGTCGGCGCTCGGCGTCAAGGAGGTCATCCATAGCGCGATCGAGCAGTCGACGCCGCTGATCGACTCGCGACAGCATGCGTTCACCGTGCGCCTCGCGCCGGACGATGTCCTCGTGCTGGGCGACCGCACGCGCCTGATCCAGGTGTTGACGAACCTGTTGAACAATGCGGCGAAATACACGCCGATGGGCGGTCATCTGCTGCTCTGCATGGAAGTGCAAGCGCCCTGCGTCTGCATCAGCGTTGCCGACGACGGCATCGGCATGGATGCGCAGCTCGTACCGCATGTATTCGATTTGTTCACGCAGGCGGAACGCACGCCGGACCGGTCCCAGGGCGGCCTCGGGCTCGGCCTGGCGCTTGTCAGGAGCATCGTGACGCTCCATGGCGGCAATGTCACCGCCAAAAGCGAGGGCCCCGGCAAGGGGAGTACCTTCACGCTGTCGCTTCCGATGTTGAGCAGGGAACGGGGGGACGCCGACGGCCTCGCCCCGGCCACGGCGCAAGAGCGTGCGCTGCGGCCATTGAACATCCTGGTCGTCGACGACAATGCCGATGCGGCGGAATCGCTGGGAGCGCTGCTCCAGGCACAAGGCCATGACGTGACGATCCGCGAGAACGCACGAAGCGCCCTCGAGGAAGCGCACACCCTGCGTCCGGACGCCCTGATCCTGGATATCGGCCTGCCCGACATGGATGGCTACGAGCTGTCGCGGCGGCTGCACGGGATTCCCGGAACCAGGGACGCACTGTATATCGCCCTGACAGGCTATGGGCAGGCACACGACAAGGTGCTCGCCAAGGCGGCCGGCTTCCAGCACTACTTCGTGAAACCCGCCGACATGAGCGCGTTAGGCAGGGCGCTGGCGGAGGCGGCGCCGACGACCACGTCCACCTGGGCGACACCCGGCTGAGCGCGTTTTGCGCTGCCGGCAAGGCCAACGCGCGCCAGCGCGACATGCATACCCGGTTTTTCTTGAAACTGAACCAATAATCAGGAAAATGGATCCCACACAAAACAGGGAGGCCGCATGCGTACGACCGCGACGATCGTCATCACCGCCATCATGGCCTTGCTGCTGGGCTGGCAGCACCTCGACGGCGGCGTGCCCGCCCACCACCTGCTGGCCGATCCCGGCATGCCTGCCCTGTCGAACTGGTGGGGCCTCCTGAGCCTGCCCCTCCTCGCCTGGTACCTGCTCGGACGCATCGAGCGCCGCCGCGCCGGCGATCCGGCCAGCGCGCCGCGCATCCGGGGCGCATTCGGCGGCGCCCTGCTGTTCGGCGCCACGCTCGCCATCTTGTTTACGGCCGGGCAGCACGACGCCACCGACATGATGGCCCTGTCCCTGGCCGTGATCGCCCTGTTCTACCCGATCTACCGCGCCGAATACGTGCTCGGCTTCGTGCTCGGCATGACCTGGACCTTCGGCGCCGTGTTGCCGACGATCGCCGCCTGTGTTTTTGCGCTGGTGGGCGCCGTCATCCACGTCGGCGTGCGCCTGATCTACGCCCGCATGCTGCTGCTGCGCCGCTGAGCGCATTCAGCCCGCTGCATGGCGCTCGAAATGCAGCCTGTCGTACCACACGCCATGCAGCGCGAAGCTGCGGCGCGAGTGGCCGAACTGCGTGAAGCCGTTGCGTAGCAGGACGCGCACCGAGGCGGCGTTTTCGACCCGGCAGTCGGCCTCGAGCCGGGCGAGACCCAGTTCGCCGAAGGCGATCGCCAGCACCTGGCGCACCGCTTCGCCGGCATGGCCCTTGCCGCACTCGGACTGCGCGATCCGGTAGCCCAGCGTTGCCGAATGGAAGTGGGCGCGCCGCACCCCGCCCAGGTTCGCCCGTCCAAGTATCGTCCCCTTCCCGTCCTTGAGCAGGTATTGGTAGCCGCGGTCGCAGCGCGCGTCCTCGAGCGCCAGCACGATGGCCTGCTCGACACCTCCGGTGTCGTAGTAGGCCGCCGGGCGGGCGTTGATGGTGGCCTCGAAAAACGCGCGGTTGCGGGTCTCGAAGTCGCGCAATGCCGGGGCATCGGACAGCTGGATGGGGACGAGGATGGGCGTCATCGGAGCGAATGAAATTCGAAACGCTCATCCTCGCACGCCCGCCTTTGTCAAGGCAACAATTGTCGGGTGTAGCAGCCTGTCCACGCTTTCCATGCAGCATAACTAACGCCTGCCAACGCATAACATCCAGTTATGATGAGTTGTCGTTACAAATGACACATAGACACAATTGACGGCGTAACAAAGACAGGGGACGAACAATAATGAAGAAACAACACTTACGACGCGCGCTGCTCGCTTCCGCGATCATGGCGGCCTTTGCGCCGGCGCTGGCCCAGGAAGCCGAACCGACGGCCCAGGTGATCGTGCTGGGCTCGCGCACCCAGGCCAAGACCGCGCTCGACACCGCGGTGCCGGTGGGCCTGGTGAACCTGAAGGACATGCAGTCGACCGGGATGCAGGAACTGGGCAAGGTGCTGCAGGACCTGGACCCATCCTTCAACTTCAGCACCACCTTCATCAGCGACGGCACCGACATCATCCGTCCCGCCACCCTGCGCGGCCTCGGCCCCGACCAGCTGCTGGTCCTGATCAACGGCAAGCGCCGCCACCAGCAGGCGCTGGTGAACGTGCAGCAGACCATCGGGCGCGGCTCGGCCGGCACCGACATCAACGCGATTCCCCTGTCCGCAATCCAGAGCATCGAGGTGCTGCGCGACGGCGCGGCAGCGCAGTACGGCTCGGATGCGATCGCCGGCGTCATCAACATCATCCTGAAGAAAGGCGCGGACCTTGGCCAGCTCAGCGCCAACATCGGCACCACCGATGAGGGAGACGGCGACAACTATGCCGCCAGCGTGCACAAGGGCTTCGCCCTGGGCGGCGACGGCGGCTATCTGAACCTGTCGCTGGAAGGACGCAAGCGCAACGAGACGAATCGCGCCGGCGTGGACGCTGCGCGTCGATCCGCCTCGCGTGACCCAGCGCATCGGCGACAGCAACGCCAAGGACGCCTACCTGTGGCTGAACTCGGCCCTGCCGGTGCCGAGCACCGGCGGCGAGTTCTACCTGTTCGGCGGCGCCTCGCGGCGCAAGGGCGACTCGGGCGGCTTCTTCCGCCCGGCCGAGGACGCGCGCACCGTGCCCGAGATCTACCCGAACGGCTACCTGCCGAACATCATCACAACGGTGAAGGACGCCTCGCTGGCCTTCGGCTACCGGCACGAGCTGGGCCGCGAATGGAGCATGGACGCCAGCGTCAACCATGGCCGCAGCGAGCTGGCTTTCCACGAGCGCAATTCGATCAACGTCAGCTACTGGTACGAGGACAACCTGCGCGCGTCGCCGCTCGAGGCCGACACCGGCGCGTTGAAGTTCAACCAGACCACCTTCAACCTCGACTTCAAGGGTCCGGTCCAGCTGGCGGGCGCGCCGCTATACGTGGCGACCGGCTTCGAATGGCGCCGCGACGGCTACGAGATCGAGGCCGGCGACCCGGTGTCCTACCAGTACGGGCGCAGCAACAACCCGGCCAAGATCATCCGCGACCGCACCGGGGGCATCGCCGCCTCGGGCATCCAGGGATTCCCCGGCTACACGCCCGGCACCGAGGTCGACGAGGCGCGCCACAACATCGCCCTCTACCTCGACCTCGAGCGCAAGTTCGGCGAGCAGGTCTCGGTCGGTGGCGCGGTGCGCTACGAGCGCTATTCCGACTTCGGCTCGACCATCACGGGCAAGCTGAGCGCGCGCTGGGACCCCTCGCCCGTGCTCGGCGTGCGCGGCAGCGTCTCCACCGGTTTCCGCGCGCCGGGCGTGCAGCAGAAGTTCTACAGCTCGGTCTCGACCAACCTGAACAACGCAGGCGTGCTGACCGAGACCCTCACCGCGCGCGAGAACAGTGCCGTGACCCAGGCGTTCGGCATCGCGCCCCTGAAGGAGGAAACCTCGAAGAACGCCAGCATCGGCCTGGTCCTGCGTCCGGCGAAGAACTTCTCGGTCACCGCCGACCTGTACCGCACCAACATCGACGACCGCATCGTCTTCTCGAGCAACATCGCTCCGGAAACCGATGCGGCTGGCAATGTCTGCACGGATCCGGTGCGCTGCCCGATCGGCGCGCTCCTGGCGCCGCTGCGCGTGGGCCAGGCGCAATTCTTTACCAACGCGATCGACACCACCACCGACGGCTTCGACCTGGTGGCCCAGCACACCACGCGCGGGCAAGGCTCGACCCTGGTGCTGTCGGGCCAGCTCGGCTTCAACAAGACCAAGGTAAAGGCGCGGAACTCGCAGTCGCCGGTGCTGAGCGGCGTCCAGCTGTTCGACGACGCCCAGGTGACGCTGATCGAGCGTGGCCAGCCGCGCCAGCACCACGTGGTGGCCGCCGATTACACCGTCGGCGCCTGGAACGTGACCGGCCGCGCCAACTACTTCGGCGAGGTGCAGGGCCAGGGCTTCACGGCGCCTTTCGTGCAGACCTGGGACGCGAAGTGGATCGTCGACCTGACGGCGCGCTATGCGTTCAGCAAGGCGCTCGGTGTCTCGGCCGGCGTGAACAACCTGTTCGACACCTATCCGACGCGTTGGGATCCCGAGCGCGCCGCGCCCTTCCCGCAGATGGGTTTTACGCACTGCTGGGAGACCTGCCCGTTCGGCATCAACGGCCGCTCGATGTACGCGCGGGTGGATTACGCGTTCTGACGTAGCGCGTGGGCGGAGATCACACCTCCGCCCACATCCGCAGCAGGTTGTGATAATGCCCGGTCAACCCGACCGTGGCATCCGACTCCCCATACGTCCCGCGCAGCTTCTGGATGTTGGTATCGAGATCGAACAGCATCGCGCGCCTGCCGTCGTCGCGCACCATGCTCTGGGTCCAGAGGAAGGAGGCGATGCGCTCGCCGCGCGTGACCGGCAGCACCTGGTGCACGCTGCCCGCCGGGTAGACGATGGCGTCGCCGGCCGGCAGTTTCACTTCGTGGGTGCCGTAGGCGTCGACCACGACCAGCTCGCCGCCCTCGTACTCTTCCGGCTCGCTCAGAAAGACGGTCGTCGACACGTCCGCGCGCACCGGCGGCATGCCGGGCCGCTGGGCACGGATCGCGCCGTCGACGTGCAGGCCGTAGTGCTCGCCGCCGCCATAGCTGTTGAAATAAGGCGCCAGGATGCGCAGCGGCAGCACCGATGAGAAGAACAGCGGATGGGCCATCAGCGCCGCGCTGACGATGCCACCCAGCTCGACGGCCAGCGGCGAACCCTCGGCCAGCTGGCGGTTGCGTTTCACTTGCGCACCCTGCGGGCCGACGCTGGCGCGGCCGTCGACCCAATCGGTCTCTTCGAGGCGCTTGCGCATCTGCGCCACCTGTTCCGGGCTCAGGACGCCGGGAATGTGCACCATCATTTGTCGCTTCCTTTCGAAAACAGCACGGCCCTCCCCGCTTCAAGCCAGGAGGGCCGTGCAAAACTACGAATTCATGACTGGTCGCCTGGAGCCAGGCCCCTCCATCAGAACTTCAGGTTCGCGGTCAGGGTCGCCGACCGGCCGGCGCCCACACCCGCGTAGTGCGGCGAGGACAGGCGGTCGAAGTAGACCTTGTCGCCCAGGTTCTGGATGTTCAGCTGGAGCGACACGTTCTTGTTGACCGCGTAGCTGGCCATCGCATCGAAGCGGGTGTAGCCCGGCGCGTACTTGGTATTGTTGACGTTGGCGTAGACCTTGTCGACATAGTTCATGCCGATACCGGCGCTGATGTCCTTGGTGAACGCATACGAGGTCCACAGCGAGGCGCTCTGCTTCGGCGTGGTCGGGAACACGTTGCCGTTGTACGGCGACGGCTGGTACACCGCCGGGCTGCCGCTCGGCGCCACGTTGACGAA
Source organism: Massilia sp. (assembly GCA_003520365.1). Lineage (GTDB taxonomy): Bacteria > Pseudomonadota > Gammaproteobacteria > Burkholderiales > Burkholderiaceae_D > Telluria > Telluria haematophila. The sequence continues at coordinate 9,977 of DOUW01000263.1, read as the reverse complement.
GCCGTTGTCCTTGACGATCGCATCCAGCCAGGTGTAGCCGCCGAACACTTGCCACGCATTGGTCAGCTTGCCCGAGAAGCCCAGCTCGACGCCCTTCAGGTCCTTCTTGCCGACGTTCTGGCTGGTGCCGTCCGGCGAGGTGACGCGGGCATTGTCCATCTTGCTCTGGAAGATGGCCGCGTTCAGCGACAGGCGCCCGTTCAGCACTTCCCACTTGGTGCCGAGTTCAAAATTCTTGCTCGTTTGCGGCTCCAGGTTCTGGATCGCCACGGTCAGGCCATCGATGCCGTCGCCGCCGTCGTTGCCCGGCGGGGTGGCCGAGGTGGCGTAGGAGACGTAGATGCTGCCGTTGGCGGACGGCTTGAACACCAGGCCGGCCTGGTAGGTGTCGAAGGTGCTGCTGACACGGGCGTTCGAGGCCGGTGCGTTGCTCACGTTCAGTTTGCTCGTGAAGTCGTCCCAGCGCACTCCCAGGTTCAGCATCCACTGCGGATTGAATTCGATGGTGTCGAAAGCGTAGACGGCGCGGGTGGTGGTCTCGATCTCGTTCATGGCCGGCCCCACGCTGCGGGTGTATACCCACGGATCGTACGGGTTCGGGTTGTTCAGCGGCGCGCAGTTGTAGCCGGTGGCCGGCCCCGAGCTCGCGCAGACGGTGTTGTTGGTCAGCAGGTTGTTGGTGCCCGGCGTGAAGACGTAGGTGCCGCGCTCGGTGGTTTCCTTGCTGAACTCGACGCCGACGTTGTAGCTGTGCTTGATGCCGGCGGTGACCAGCTTGCCCGACAGGCTGGTCGCGTTGGCGGCCGTCTCGGTGTCGGTGAAGCGGGTGTTGGCGCGGCGCCAGACGGTATCGTAAAGGATCACGTTGCCCTTCGAATCGTCGGGCTGGGTCCAGACATAGTCGTTCTTCGACTTGCCGTAGCGCGTCACGTTGCGCAGCACCAGGCCGCCGCCGAAATCATGGCGCAGGTCGACGGTGCCGATGTCAGTCTTGGTGTCGCGGAAGTCGCGGTTGGCCAGGCCGTAGAAGGTCGAACGGTCGACGTTGACCGGGGTGCCGTTGCCGTTGCGGGCGACGTTGGGGCCGCTCGAGAACGGGTTGTTGAACGGGATGCCGGTGTCCGGGATCTCGCTCGTGGTCAGGTGGTAATAGCTCAGGATCGCTTTGGTCGGACCGGTCAGGCCGAAGGTGACCGTCGGCGCGATGCCCCAGCGATCGCCACCGACGACGTCGCGGCCGGCCACGTTATTCTCGTGCGCCATCACGTTCAGGCGGAAGGCGGCGTTGTTGCCCAGCGTGCGGTTGATGTCGCCGGTGACGCGGCGGTAGTCGTGGCTGCCGACGCCGACGCTGGCGTTCGAGAAATTGTCGGCCTGCGCGCTCTTGCTGACCAGGTTGATGCCGCCGCCGGCCGAGGAACGGCCGCCGTAGGCCGAGTTCGGGCCCTTCACGACTTCGACCTGCTCGAGGTTGAAGACTTCGCGCGACTGCGAACCGGAATCGCGGATACCGTCGACGTAGGTGTCGGTCTGGGCGTTGTAGCCGCGGATGAACAGGTTGTCGCCGACCGGGTTGCCGCCCTCGCCGGCGCCGATGGTGATGCCCGGCACAGTGCGCAGCGCGTCCGCCAGCGACACGGCGGCAGTCTGGGAAATCACTTCCTGGCCGATGACGGTGACCGACTTCGGCGTATCGAGCAGCGGCGCGGTGAACTTGTCCGAGCTCGACATCACCGGGGTTTGCACGTCGCGGTGCGCGGCACCGTTGATTTCGACCACGGGAACCGCCGGATCGATGTCCTTGTAGCCGCCCTCGGCCTGCACCGCCGGCGCCGCCAGCGTCGCCAGCACCGCCAGCGCGGAACCGGTCAGGCAAGGGGCCGCGCTGCGTGCGTGCTTGCGGCTGCGAATGAAAGAGGTGGCTTGCTGCACTGCTGGAGCTGCTTTGCTATTCATATTATTGGGGTGCCGTCAGGTCCTGGCGCCGGGGCGCGGATCGCGTAAATTTAATGAGAACGATTCGCATTATGATTTTTATTGCCCAGCTTGGCAAGCTTTGTACGCGAATCATGGCTGAGCGCGCGTGCAAAACAGCGGGCACGTGCGCTTTACACAACAAGAACTGGGGCGAGCTGCGGGTCCGCGTTGACGGCAGGACTGCCGTTGTGTTCGTGGCATGTGGCCGAATCAACTACAATACCGGGGATATGGGTTTATCATGACCCTTTAGGAAGTACTGATTTATTCGTGGCGGCCGTCTTGGCCCGGAAAAAAACGCCCTGCTGCGTTGCAAATCCTCGCCATACCACACGGTATGGCTGTGGTTTGCGCCTTGCCGGCCGCTTTTTTCCATGGCCAATCCCATCCGCCAGAATAAACCAGTGCTTCCCTTGGACTTCGTCCCTCACCTATTTACAAAGAGACTCTTTCAGCGCCATGCGTCGTCCCTCCAAAGATTCATCCCACAAACTCTCCGCAGAAAGCCAGCGTCTCTCCAGCATTGCCCAAGCCATCGTGCAGTCCGCCAGCCGCGTCGAAGAACGGGCCTGGGAACGGCAACTGGATACGCAACTGCAAAAGCTGCTCAAGACCAACCACCAGGACAGCATCGACGCCGCGCTCAACGCCTTGTTCAAGGACGATCTCGCCGCCTATGACGTGCTGATGGACGGCGTCGAAGCGGTCAGCGAATCCTCGACCATGGTGGAGCAGCAGGACGGCAAGGATGTTGCCTGGCAAGCCCTGCTGGTGGCCGCGCCGATCCTGGCCTGGACCCGTTTTTCGATCGGTTCCGGCACCATTCCGCAAGAGCTCTTGAACACGCTGTCGGCCCACTTCTCGGCCCACCTGCTGGCCGAAGGCACGCGGATGGCGATGGCCCCGACCCTGTACGCGATCGACCAGCTGCCGCGCAGCCATGCCGAAACCTATGCGCTGACCCACAAGCTGGCCCAGGCCGCGCACAAGGGCAGCAGCATCAAGCCGGCCGTGCGTGCGCCCGAGACGGCGCCTTTCCTGGCCGACACCCGCTACCTGCTGGTCGCCATCGTCGCCCCGGCGGGCGCGCCGCTGTTCCGCTGGCAGGAGCCGCAGCACCAGCTCGTCTTCGAGACCGAGCGCAACAACGCGCTGCTGGCCTGGCGCGACCAGGCCACGGCCAACGTCGCGCGCCTGCTGCCGGGCTGCGGCGTCGAGCTGTTGCTGCCGGAAGCCTATTACGTCGCCTGCCGCGAAGCCGACAAGCTGATCCGCCCGGTCTCGATCCGCGCCGCCGTGCACTATCTGACCAACACGCTCGACGTCGAGCCGTCCGACCTGCGCGCCGTGATCGCCGGCTTCGGCGAAGAAGCGGCCGACGGCCAGGTCGACGAATACCGCGTCGGCTTCACCATGCGCCAGAGTCCGGAAGTGGTGTACGGCATCGTCTGGCCGCTGTACGGCCAGGAAGACGAGGAAGGCAGCCCGATGGAAGGCGCGGGCTTCGGCGGCACGCTGCCGCCGCCGCTCACGCCGGTCAACGAGATCATCGCCTACCTGAACGAGGCCGGCGTCACCCACGTCAAGCGCATCAACGAGCGCTACGTGGTCGAGTATTGCGACGACTGCGGCGCGCCGCTGTTCGCCGACCCGACGGGGGAACTCGTGCACGCCGAAATGCCGGAGGACACCCCGGCCGGGACCGAGCACTTCCACTAATTAAAAGCAAGGCGTAACGAAAACGCCCCACGACTGCTTCGCGCAGTCGTGGGGCGTTGTTTTTCGTTCTTATTTTATTAGCGGATCGCCGCGATCACACGCTTGGTGAACTCGGCGGGGTTGCCGGCATGCCAGCGCCACACCACCACCAGGTCGTGATCCGGCGAGATCACGATGGTGTTGCTGCCTGCCCCCAGGGCGGCAAAGGCGTTCGCCGGCAGGCCCGGCAAATTCTTGCCCTTGGTATTGAGCCACCACAGGTAGCCGTAGTCCGGACCGTGGGCGCTCGGGGTCAAGGCTTCCTTGACGTAGGCGGCCGGCACGACGGTGCGTCCGTTCCACTGGCCGCCGCGCAGCCACAGGTAGCCGAAGCGCGCCATGTCCCAGGAATTGATCCACATGCCGCCGCCCCAGCGCGTGCCGCCGCTGACCGAGGGCGCTTGCTTGCCGTTCAGTTCTACGTAGCTGTTGTGGTAAGGCACCCATTTCCAGGTGTTCGAGGCGCCGATGACGTCCATCACCTGCTCCTGGAACACCTCGGGCACCGGCTTGTCCAGCACGCGCAGCAGCGACAGTGCGAAGCGGTTGATGCGCACGTCGTTGTACTCGTAGAAGCTGCCCGGCGCCTGCAGCGTGCGCGGCTTGCGCTCGCCCGCGCCGAACTCAGCCTTGCCGATGAAGTCGGCATTCTTGCCGAACAGGCTGCCTTCCCACTCGGTTTCCTGCTGCAGGTGCTGCTTCCAGGTGACCTGCGCATTGCGCGCCGAGGCATAGCCGCCATCGTTGACGCGCTTCGCGACGGGCTCGTCGAGGGCGCCGATGCGGCCGTCGCGCTGCGCCACGCCGGCCACGGTGGCCAGCATGCTCTTCGCCACCGAATAGGTCGGATCGACGAAAGCCGTGTCGCCGAACTCGGCCACGACATAACCCTTGTAGATCACCACACCGTTGGTATGGGCGCGGCGCGTCGGTAGCGAGCCCAGGGGCTTGCCGAAGGTTTTTTCCTGGTCGGAAAAATCGAGCGCGCGCTCGGTCTCGTGCGACTGGGCATACTGGACGGCGGCGGCCAGCGCGGCCGGATCCATGCCCAGCTCGGCCGGCGCCTTGCGCGCCCATTCTCCGGCCGGCGGGAAGTAGCTGGCTGCGGGTTTTGCGGGCTCGGCGGCCAAGCTTGCGCCTGCCGGCAACATCAATGCGAATCCAAGGGCCAGCGCCGTGCGCCGCGTGATCAGGGTCATGCCAAATCTTTCCATTGCGAATAAGGGTGACGAATCAGGTTGGAGTTGAAGTAGCGCGCCTCGCCCGTCACCTCGCGCCCGATCCAGTCGGGCTTGTCGAAGGCCTCGTCTTCGGAGGCCAGTTCGATCTCGGCGACCACCAGGCCGGCGTTCGCCCCCAGGAATTCGTCGACTTCCCAGGTGTGCGGGCCGGCTGCGATGCGGCGCCGCACCTTCTCGACCAGGGGCTGCTGGCACAGGCCGTCCAGCAGCTCCGCGGCTTCGGCCACGGGAATCGGGTATTCCCATTCGCCGCGGGACGCACCCACGCTCTTGCCCTTAATGGTGAGAAAAGCGCGTTCGCCGTCGATGCGCACGCGTACGGTGCGTGCCGGATCCGCGCTCAGATAGCCCTGGCGCAGCAGGGTCGCTTCGCCCAGCGTGCGCCAGGCGTCGCCATCGACCAGGAACTTGCGTTCGATTTCAACGCCCATGGACGATGCCGGCGATCAGTCCAGCGACTGCAGGATCGGCTGCAGCATCGCGGCGCCCAGGGCGGCGCTGCGTGCGCCGTTCCAGCCGGTGTACGGGTTCGGCAGGTTGGCGTTGTCCTTGAACGGCATTTCCAGGGTCAGCGACAGGCACTTGAAGGTGTGGCCGATGTACTTCGAGGCCAGGGTCAGCAACTCCTCGTTGTACTTGCTGGCCGCATAGCCGTAGACATTCTGGAAGTCCGGGCTGGCCGCCATGTAGCGCTCGATGAAGACGTTCTGCTCCGCCAGGCGCTCCGGGGTGAAGTCCGCCAGCATCTCGCTGCCGGCCACGAAGTTGTAGGGCAAGGCTTCGTCGCCGTGGATGTCGAAGAACATGTCGACACCGGTTTCGTGGATCTTGTTCTTCACGCACAGTACTTCCGGGCTGCGTTCAAGCGTCGGCGTCATCCACTCGCGGTTCAGGTTGGCGCCGGCCGCGTTGGTGCGCAGGTTGCCGCGCACCGAGCCGTCCGGGTTCATGTTCGGCACGATGTAGAACACTGCGCGCTGCAGCAGCTTGGCCGCGATCGGGTTGGCGTCGTCGAGCAGCGCATCCATCATGCCTTCGACGAACCATTCGGCCATGGTTTCGCCCGGGTGCTGGCGCGCGATGACCCAGATCTTTTTCTCGGCCTTAGGATTGCCGATCACGACCAGGTTCATGTCGCGGCCGTCGAGCGTGGTCCCGATGTCGTGCACGCGCGCGATCGGGTTCTCGGCCACTTCGCCCAGCAGGCGCAGATGGCGCTCCCAGGTGTAGGGCTCGAAGTAGGCGTAGTAGATGCTGTCGAGCTCGGGGGTGTGGTTGACGGTCATGACCTGGCCGTCGAAGCTGGTCGGCACGCGGAACCAGTTCTCGGTGTCGTAGCTGGCCGCCACCTGGTAGTCCTTGAAGCCCTTCGGATAGGTTGCCTGGCCGGCATTCAGGAAACGGATCGTGCAAGCCTGGCCACGTGCGCCCTGCAGGCGGAAGTGGAACCATTGGTGGATGTCCGCGTTGTTGTCGCGGCGCAGGTTCAGGTCGATCTGTTTCGCATTCTCGCAGGCGACCACCTCGATGGCGCCGGAGTCGAAATGCTGGCTGATTTTGATAGGCATGGCTGATCCTTTGTTGGCCTGTTCACAAAGTGGAGCATGATAACGCGAACCGCGCGTACCGCACGTATTGCGGATTTGACCACGCCCCTTTTCCGGCTGGATGCGGGATCGCTTAAGCGTCGAGGTTGATCAGCTCGCGGCTGTACATGACCAGGATCTGGCGCAGCAGCTCGACGTTGCTGCGGTCGAGCACCAGGACCAGGTCCGGCTTGCGGTCGAGGTTGAACGCCATGCGCAGCTTGCCCGGCAGTTCGCGGCAGTTCAGGCTGATCGCACGGGGATTGTTCGGGTTCTGCCAGTCGAACTGGGTGATCTGCGGCGGTGCCGGCGGCGCCTGCAAGGTCGGATCCTGGTTCACCGGCAGGTGCTTGATCAGCCAGAACACGATGTTGGCCGGGATGTGCAGGCAGACGTCGCTTGCGCCTTGCGTGGAAAATTTCGCGAGCAGCGTATTGCCGACGCGATCGCACGACATGGACATGCTCTTGACTTGACGAATGACCGCTTCTTTCACGACGATGTTCCTCAGTTTGGGTTGAAAAGGCGCAGCGATTCTACCTGATCCCATCCCTGAATTGTGTGTATCTTTGGAAAGAAAACGGGGAGCACTGGGCTCCCCGTCTTGCGGTCCTGCAGTGTGTTTGCCTACCGCCCCGATCGGCGGTAAGAGGCGCGTGCTGCCGGCACGGCCTTGGTCAACGGGGCGTGCGGCCCCGTTTTGCCCTTACTTCGAGCTACGGCTCTTCGACGAAGTACGCGAGCCGCTGGACGAGCCGGCGCTGGCCGACTGGCGGTTGCCGTGGCTCATGCTGCCGGCACGGCGTGCTTCTTCCGAAGTGAATTCATGGGCGGTGCCCTTCTGGTGCGCTGCCTTGCCACCCTGGCTGGCGATTTCGCGCTGGCGCGCCGGATCCATCGAAGCGAAACCGCGATTACGGGTGCCGCTGCTCTGGCTGTTGGACTGGTTGCCGCCCTGCTTGTTACCTTGATTAGCCATGATCATGTTCTCCCTGTTCACTTGTAAAACCGCCGCGTCCTGCGGCAGGTGTACCCGATGCCCATCCGCAATTCGCCGATGAGCGTCCGGTTGAATTCATCTTAGGCAGGGCAATTGGATGAGGGTATAGGACGTTTTCAGATGACTTTGTAGGACTTAAGGAAGGAGAAAATGCACTTACGAAATGTACTGCCGCTCGACAAAAATACCCATCAGTTCTAGTCCTACACACTACCGCTGCGTCTTCCTATACTGGATGTCGGAAGGGGCGCGCATCATGGCGGGATCAGGCGGCGCCAACGGCGCACCGGGTTCCCATGCCCCGCCAGCGAACACGTTTTTTTGAAAGGAAACGATATGGACGCGAACCAACGCAGCGAGATGAACAACCAGACCAACAACGGCGGCAACGAGAAGTGGAACAAGAACGCCAAAGGCAAGACTGGTCCCGACGCACCGCTCGACCACACCTACCCGCAAGGCGCTTCGCAGCAGCAGGGGCGCCAGGGCATCGACCAGATGGGCACGCAGCAGAGCGGCGCCGGTCCCGGCCCCTGGCTTGAGGAAAGCAGCCGCTGGGACCTGCCGGGCGGCTCGATGCAGACCCAGCAGAGCGGCGGCAGCGGGCCGCAGCAGGGCATCACCGACAGCCACCAGGTGCAGATGGAGCAGCGCTCGCAAGCCTATGGCCAGATCGAACAGCCGGTCGGGCACCGCGCTGCCGACAGCGGCACCGACCTCCTGCATCGCGAGGGCGAACATGCCGGCAACACCCAGGCCACGCAGCGGATGAACCCGCAGGATCCGCGCCAGCCCGAGCTGCAGGGCGGCTCGCTCGGCCATCACCACGGGGTGCAGCAGGAAGCCCTGCGGGCGATGCAACAGCCCCCGCGCGGCGCGATGCAGGGCGGCTCGGTCCAGGGCGCCCAGCAAAGCACCGACCGCGGCGGCTCGCAGACCGGCGCCGGCGGGCGCGAGCTGGGCACCGAGGGCCAGGCAGAAATGCACAAGTCGAACGACACCACCGGTGGCCTGCCGCGCAGCCCCGGCAACAGCGGTCCGACCACCGAAAGCGAGGGCTGGCGTCCGGGCGCCAGCATGCAGCAAGAACCGAATCCGGTGCACGACTCGAACGACGCGGCCGGCGGTTACCCGCGGAGCCCGGCAGGCGCGAACAAGCTCGCGGGCGACCGCAAGATGGACGACGACACCGGTTTCTCGCGCAAATAAGACCTTCGCTTTGAGCTGATTTCTACCTGCTCCCATAAGTTCCGGCGCCAGCCGGGCTTCCTCAACCGGCTGCCGCAAGGCGGCCGGTTTTTTTATCCGCGCGGCTTGCTTGATGCTCTCCTTCCCGGTTTTTCTTAGGTTCGCTGTAGGACAAATCCTTCTCAACCTGAGAAACTTTCTGAGGTCTGCATGCTGCTGCTTTCGGCCTGCGCTGCGTCTCCGGAACCGATTCGGGACTGCGCGTGTTCCATCCCGCCTGGCAGCTTCTCGAAATAACCGAGCAGTATTTGAGCCATCACAGCAATCGAATGCGATGGCCACGCGCGTCCACGGTCCAACGACCAGGCCATCACGGGACGCGAGCGATGACGGGCAGCGCCAACCACAAGCGGGCGGACACGCGCATCAGCGCCGAGCTGTGGCAGGTGCTCGCGCGCCACCGCTGGCGCATCGTCGCGGCCGTGGTCCTGCTGCTGGTCGCCAAGCTCGCCACCGTCGCCGTGCCGCTGCTGCTCAAGCGCATCATCGACGCCTTCCCGCAGGGCGGCCTGCCGGCCCGTCTGCCGGCCTACCTTCTCGCCGGCTACGCCCTGCTGCGCTTCTCGTCGACCCTGTTCAACGAATGGCGCGACCTGCTGTTCGCGCGCGTGACGCTGGCCGCCGTGTCGGCCTATGCGCAAAAGACCTTCGCCCACCTGCATGCCCTCGGCCCGCGCTTCCACGCGCGGCGCAAGCTCGGCAGCCTGCTGCCCGACATCGACCGCGGCACCAGCGGCATCGCCTTCCTGCTCGGCGTCGGCCTGTTCACCATCGTTCCCACCCTGGTCGAGATCGGCCTGGTGCTGGCCATCATGCTCAACCGCTACGCCGCCGGCTTTGCCGGCATCATCATCGTCACCTTCCTCCTGTATGCCGGCTTCACCCTGGTGTTCACGGCGCGGCGCGTGGTCTACCAGCGCCGCGTCAACAAGCTCGATTCCACGGCCAAGGGCCGCCTGGCCGACAGCCTGATCAACTACGACACGGTCAAGTACTTCACCAACGAGGCGCTCGAGGCGGAGCGCTTCGCGGCCATCACGCGCGACTGGCGCGAGGCGGGGGCCGGCAACCAGCGCGCCCTGTTCACCTTGCACGTGGGCCAGAGCGCCGTCATCGCGGTCGGCGTGGGCGCGATCATGCTGCTGGCCGGGCAGGCGGTCATGGCGG
>DOUW01000262.1:1042-5597 GCA_003520365.1 Massilia sp. | reverse complement strand
CAGGTGCCGGCATGGCGGCCGGCACAGGCTCGGCTGCAAACGCGACTGCAGGCGCAGGTTCGGCAGGGGCAACCTGGGCTGCCGGCGCGGCCTCGGCCTTGCCTTCGATCGCGTCCATCAGGATGCGTTCCAGGTCCTGGGGCATCGAGGCCAGCTGTTCCGGCGCGGTGCCGTTGTTCAGGTCGCCCAGCTGGTCGGCCACGAAACCCGAGGCCTGCAGCGCCGCCTCGATCGCCAGCGGCGTCACGGGAGCGGCGCCGGTGCGCAGCGCGTCGAACAGGTTTTCGGTCAAATGGCAGGCCGCGACCAGGGCCGGCAGGCCCATGAAGCCGGCGCCGCCCTTGATCGTGTGGAAGGAGCGGAACACCGCGTTCAGCGTTTCCTTGTTTTCGGGGTCGCGTTCGAGGCGCAGCAGATGCTCTTCAACATTGACTGCCAGATCCATCGCCTCGACGACGAAATCCTTGAGCATATCGTCCATTAGAATCCCAGCTCGGCAAGAAGGTCGTCGACATTGTCCTGGTCCAGCGCCACTTCCGGCACGGACGGGCCCTGCATCAGCGGCGCCGGTGCGGCTTCCTTCTCGGCCAGCTTGGCACGGGTTTCCGGCGGCGCGTTGTCGCGCAGCAGCTGGGCCAGCTCGTTCTCGACGGTCTTGGTGATCGCGACCACTTTCTTGATCAGCTGGCCGGTGATGTCCTGGAAGTCCTGGGCCATCATGATCTCGAGCAGGCGCGCCTTTTCGGCTTCGGTCGCTTCCGAGACGGCTTGCGCGAACTGGCGCGAGTCGCCGGCCAGGGCCTTGAACTGCTCCAGGCTAAGCTTGCCCGAGAACAGGTCGTCCCAGCGCGTTTCCATGTCCTGGGCCTGCTTCGACAGCTTGTCCTGGGCCGGCATGCCGTCGTCCAGGGTGTTGAGCACCTTGTTGGCGGCCTGTTCGGTCAGCGTGGCGACGTATTCCAGGCGGTCCTGGGCGTCGACGATCTGCGACGAGGCTTCGGTCAGCGCGCGGTCGTAGCCCAGCTCGCGCAGCGAGTCGTGCAACAGGCGCACGATGCCGCCCAGGCGTTCGTACATGTTCTTGTCGCCCTCGCCTTCGGCGGAAGGTACGGCGCTAAGCGCCACATCGGTTGCCGGGGCGGCGGCCGATGCGGCGGCGGGGGCGGCGCTTTGGCCTGCGGCCACCTGCTCGAACAGCGCTTCCAGGTCGTCCTCGTCGGCGCTGGCGGCTGCCGGGGCAGGCGCGGCGGGAGCCGGCGCGGCACTGGCACGCTGGGCCGCCACTTCCTCGAAAAGTGCGTCGAAATCGTCAGCGGCGTCGGTCATAATCCCTGCTTCTCCATAATATAAATGTCGCGGTCTGCGTGCTTTGGTCCGATGGGTAATGCGGACTTTCGCGCGCGTGAACCACCTCGCTGAAAGCCCAAATAGTAGTTGGCGAGTGTAGCAGCGCAGTTGCCGTAGGTAAATGTCGGAGATCGCGTTACAACAAAATGGACAAGGAAACTTAATTCCGCGACAATAAAACCGGGCGGTTACTGAATCTTTTCACAAGCCAGGTGTTGTTTTTGTGGTCGTGCCGATTGTGCGCCGTTTTCCCGGGGGCTCTTGCTCAAGCGAGCTCATGTTTGACCAAAATCAACTGGTTGCGCTATCACAATCAAACGACCGCGTACTAGGCGCCACAATAGGTGCCTCAGGGAGGGCTCATCATGTACCGGAAAATTCTGATCACCACCGACGGTTCGGCCGTGTCGCAACACACGGCCTGCGCCGGCGTCAAGTTCGCGCAGCAAATGGGCGCCGAAGTGCTGGCCCTGTTCGTCGCGCCGGAGTACCAATATCCCGTTTACGTCGAGATCATTCCACCCTCCTACCCGAGCGAGGAGGAATACGTGGCGCAAATGAAGCGCATGGGCGAGGACTACATGGGCCGCATCATGCGATCCTGCGCCGCCGCCAGCCTGCAGCACAGCTGCATGACGGCGTTTTCCGACGCTACCGCCCTGAAGATCGTCGAGGTCGCCGAGCAGCAGGGCTGCGACCTGATCTTCATGGGTTCGCACGGGCGCAGCGGCTGGGGCCAGCTCCTGCTCGGCAGCGTGACCAACAAGGTGCTGTCTCAAACGACCAAGCCGGTGCTGGTGCACCGCCTGATCAGCGAACCGGCCGCCAGCTGAAGCGGCGCGTGGTTAAATCGAAGAGACGGCCGCGGCATGCCGCGGCCCAAGGGGGGAAGCAACATGATAAGAATCGTCATCGCAGATGATCACACCATCATGCGCGAGGGGCTCAAGCGCATCCTCGACGGCGCGCTCGACGTCGAGATCGTCGGCGAGGCCACCAACGGTTTCGAGGTGCTGTCGCTGGTGCGCCAGGGCGGCTTCGACCTGCTCCTGCTCGACCTGTCGATGCCGGGACGCAGCGGCGTCGACCTGATCCGCCAGGTGCGCAGCGAAGCGCCGAAGCTGGCGATCCTGATCCTCACCATGCACGAGGAAGAACAATACGCGGTGCGCGCGATCCGCGCCGGGGCCCAGGGCTACCTGACCAAGGAAAGCGCGGGCACCCAGCTGGTCGGCGCCATCCGCAAGGTCGCCTCCGGCCGGCCCTACATCAGCACCGAGGTCGCCGAACAGCTGGCGCTGAACATCATGGCGCCGAACGAACAACTGTTGCACAAACAACTCTCGGACCGCGAGTTCGAGGTATTTTCGCTGCTGGTGGGGGGCAAGTCGATCACCGAGATCGCCAACAACCTGCACCTGTCGGTGAAGACGGTCAGCACCCACAAGACGCGGATCATGCAGAAGATGGGCATGACCTCGCTGTCGGAAATGGTGCAGTATGCGGTGGCGCACCGCCTGTTGGCGCCCATGAAAGCCTAGTACAGCGGCCCGGGCAAGAAGCGCCGGGTCAACACAATTTGACACCGTCCAGTCGCATTCGTGCCACCGGCGCCACACGCAGCTTGCGCAAAGCGGTATCCTGCCCGGTATCTCCTTCCCCGCCCTTCCCTCGGTAGTACGCATTTTCGGTAAGAATATTCCTACAGTCCTACCAACCCTCCTACCTACACATTCAGCCATTGCTGATACCCCTGCCGAACTCGTGTTGGCATACTGAATCCAGCGTTTCGACTTGCTTGCGATCTACTTTCCCACCGTAAGCCAAGCCTGCCGCTTTTCTGGATTCCTATTGAAGCACCGGCAAGGCCCGCATGGCCAAGCCCGAAAGTTTTCTTCACTGGAGATGAGCATGCAGTCCCAGCCAACGACAGATCAACGCAGTGCCAGCACGTCGACCATGCATTCCGCCCCGATGGAAGCCGGGCGCCAACGACAAGGCCGGCTGTGGTCCAACCTGAAGGAGGTCTGCGACCTGCTCCATATTCAGGCCGCCGTCTCGGTCAACTCCGAAGAGTTGCTGTTCCAGCACGTACAGTTCAAGACCGGCCAGCGCGTCCACACCATCGGCCAGGCCTTCGACACCCTGTACATCGTCAACTCCGGCTTCCTGAAAACCGTCCTCATCGACGAGTTCGGCAACGAGCAGGTCCTGAGCTTCCCGATGAAGGGCGACATGCTCGGCGTCGACGGCATCCACACCCGCCACTATGCTTCGGAAGCGGTGGCGCTGTCGGACTGCGACCTGATCCTGCTGCCGTTCAAGAAGCTGACCGCACTCGGCCGGGTGCACATGGAGCTGGAAAACCTGATGTACGGCGTGATGAGCCGCGAACTGGTGCGCGAACAGGCCATGATCGGCATGCTCGGCGCGCTGTCGGCCGAAGCCCGGGTGGCGCGCTTCCTGGTGTCGCTGGCCGACCGCTTCGCGGCAATGGGTTACTCGAGCAAGCTGTTCAACCTGCGCATGACGCGCCACGAGATCGGCAGCTACCTCGGCCTGACCCTGGAGACCGTGAGCCGCACCTTGTCGGCCTTTAACGAAATCGGCCTGATCACCGTCGACCAGCGCACCATCGGCATCAAGGACGCCGAGGCCCTCAAGACCCTGCGCCGCCTGCCGCCCTCGCGTTCGCGCACCAAGCAGGCCGGCGCCAAGCAGAAGGCCGAACTCGACGCCGCCGGCGACGACCAGATCCTGGCCACGGCTTGAGCGGCCCGCATCGCCGGGACAGGCCCGGCCGATGGGCGGCTCCGGAAGTTCGCGGTTTCGCAAGGAGACCGTGAACCTCCGGGGCTGTTTTTTTTGTTACTGGCGCTTGCGCGGTTTTACTGGTCGCGCGAGAGCACGCCGTCGTTCACGCGCACGGCCTCGCCGACACGGAAGCCCGGATCGTTGTCGTACTGCAGGGTCTGGGTAGCGCCGTTGCCTGCATAGCGCACCACCACTTCGTAGCGATCCTTCGCGCGGGCATTGCGTTCGACGCTGCGCCCCACCATCGCGCCGCCAACGGCGCCGGCCACCGTGGCCGCGGTGCGGCCGCTGCCGCTGCCGACCTGGTTGCCCAGCAAACCGCCGACCACGGCGCCGCCGGCCGTGCCCAGCATGCTGCTCTCCCCTTCGGCCCGGACCACGTTCACCGATTCGA
>DOUW01000262.1:0-984 GCA_003520365.1 Massilia sp. | reverse complement strand
CCGCTGGGCCGTCAGCTCGCGCCGCGCAACCGGCGGCGCGCCGTTGCGCACCAGGGTTTCGCGCAGCGTCTCGCTGGCGAAGCGGGTGCCCAGGCGCAGGTCGGCGCTGGTCCTGCTGTCGTTCCTGATGCGGTCGTGGGCGCCGACGGTATAGGTGCCGACGTACTGGCCGGGATCGGTCTCGGTCAGGTGCAGGTTGCGCGTTGCGCCGTCGATCTTGACGGTCGCGTTGCCGCCGGGCGTGCCGTACAGGTCGAAGTGCAGCTCGACGCCGGGCGCGATGCGCGGCACCTCCTCGACGTTGAAGCCGCGGATCACCGGCGTGGCCAGGCTGTCGCGCGCGTCGTATCTTGCCTGTGACTGTGACTGTGCCTGCGTCGACAGCGGCGCCAGCGCCATCGGAGCCAGCGGCAACAATGCGCACAGCAGGCTGGACAGGGTAGCTCGTACTTTCATGATTGCCTCCATCGGATAGGACAAGTCCGATACCTGGCCTTCAAGGTACGCCTGAGGGCGCGCGCCGACCGTGCGCCAGCGTACCGTGCGCAGCGAGCACAGCCGTATTAGATCCGATGACCTTACATTTGGCGGAATAAATGCGCGTAAACCGGACTCACGCGAAGCTTTTCGGGACGGTTGCGCAGCACCAGCACCACCTTCCCCATCGTATCGCGCGAGGCGGCCGACACGCAGCGCATGTTCACCACCGTCCCGCGGCTGACCTGGTGGAAGCGCTCCGGGTCCAGCTGGGGCAGCAATTCCTTCAGCGACAGGCGGATCAGGGCTTCGCTGTCGGCGGTAGCGACGTTCACGTACTTGTCGACCGCCTGGAAGAAGACGACCTCTTCCACCGGGATCATGCGCACCATGTTGCCGACCGCGGCGCGGATTACCGTCAGGCGCTCGGGCGCCGCCACCGCCGGCAGCAACGCCTGCAGCTGGGTCAGCAGACCGTCCAGGCCGCCGTTGCCCTGGCGCGCGGCC
>DOUW01000216.1 GCA_003520365.1 Massilia sp. | reverse complement strand
TCGGCAAGTTCTTCGGGCTGGCCGGCCTGCGCCTGGGCTTCGTCGGCGCCCATCCGGCGCTGCTGGGCGAACTGGCCGATGTGCTCGGCCCCTGGGCCGTCAGCGGTCCGGCCCAGACCGTCGCGCTGGCGGCGCTGGGGGACACGGCCTGGCAGGAGCTGACGCAAACGCGCCTGCAAACGGCGGGGGGACGCAANNTCGCATGCGCGCTGTGCTGCGCGCCCAAGGCATCGAGGCGAACGGCACGCCGCTGTTCCACTGGTGGCCGGCCGCGCGGCCAGAAGCATTTCACGAACACCTGGCCAGCCGTGGTATCTGGTGTCGCCTGTTCACGCAGGCGGCGCGTGGCATCCGCCTGGGTTTGCCGGCCAACGACGACGAATGGCGGCGCCTCGCGCGCGCCCTGGAAGAATGGAGAGAACCATGAAACGAAGGATCCTGCTGGCCTGCCTGCTGCTCGGTCAGACATTGAGCCAAACCGCGCATGCGGTAACGGTGAAGGACGATGCCGGCGCCAGCGTCACCCTGGCGAAACCGGCGCTGCGCGTGATCTCGATGGCGCCGCACGTGACCGAATTGCTGTTCGCGGCCGGCGGCGGCGAGCGGGTGGTCGGCGCCGTCGACTACAGCGACTATCCGGAAGCAGCCAAGCGCATTCCGCGCATCGGCTCGAACCGCGAGGTCGACATCGAGCGCATCATGGCCCTGAAACCGGATTTGATCGTGGCCTGGATGCACGGCAGTTCGGAGCGCCAGATCGAGCAGGTACGCCAGCTCGGCATTCCCGTGTATCTCAGCGATCCGCAAACCCTGGAAGGCATTCCCCCCAGCCTGCTGCGCCTGGCCCGGCTGATGGGCACCGAGGCGGCGGCCGCGCCGGTGGCGGCAGGACTGCGAAAGCAACTGGCCAGCCTGCGCAGCCGCTACGCCGGCCGCGCGCCGGTGCGCACCTTTTACCAGGTCTGGGACAAGCCGTTGTACACGCTGAACGGGAAGCACATCGTCACCGATGCGCTGCGCCTGTGCGGCGGCGAGAACATCTTCCACGATCTGCCGGTGACGGCGCCGGTAGTGACGGTGGAGAGCGTGCTGCAGAGTGACCCGGAAGCCATCTTCGGCACCGCCGAGAAGAACTATGGCGGCGTCAACCTGTGGCGCCAGTACCCGACCATGACGGCGGTGCGCAACCAGAACCTGTTCACGGTCGACGGCAACCTGCTCAACCGCGCGGGCCCGCGCATGATCGCCGGTGCCGCCGCCATGTGCGAGAAACTGGACGAAGCACGGCGCCACCGCAAATGAATGTCCTCCCTTTCCAGACCCTGATGGTGCAGGGCACGACCTCGGACGCGGGAAAAAGCACGCTGGTCGCGGCACTGTGCCGTTTATTGAAACGCGAGGGCGTGCGCGTGGCACCGTTCAAGCCGCAGAACATGGCGCTCAACAGCGCGGTGACGCGCGATGGCGGCGAGATCGGCCGGGCCCAGGCGCTGCAGGCGATCGCGGCCGGCCTGGAGCCGCACACCGATATGAATCCGGTGCTGCTGAAACCGTCGAGCGACACCGGAGCCCAGGTGATCATTCACGGCAAGGTGCGCGCCGAAATGAACGCGCGCGACTATCACCAATATAAAACGGTGGCGATGGCGGCCGTACTGGAATCGCACCGGCGCCTGTGCACGCAGTACGACTGCGTCGTGGTCGAAGGCGCGGGCAGCCCGGCCGAGATCAACCTGCGCGAGCGCGACATCGCCAACATGGGGTTTGCGGAAGCGGTCGACTGCCCGGTGATCCTGGTGGCCGATATCGACCGCGGCGGCGTGTTCGCGCACATCGTCGGCACCCTGGCCTGCTTATCAAATAGCGAGCGCGCACGCATCGTCGGCTTCGTGATCAACCGCTTCCGTGGCGATATCGGGCTGCTGGAGCCGGGCCTGGACTGGCTCGAACGCGAGACCGGCAAGCCGATACTGGCGGTGCTGCCCTACCTGCACGGCCTGTATCTCGATGCGGAAGACGCCGTGCAACCGGCCCAGGCCGGGCAAGGCGCTTTCAAGGTCATCGTGCCTAGCCTGCCGCGCATGAGCAACCACACCGATTTCGACGCGCTGCGTGCCCATCCCGAGATTGACCTGCGTTTCGTGCGCCAGGGCGAGACCATCCCCGGCGCCGATCTGGTCATCCTCCCGGGCAGCAAGAACACGCGCGCCGACCTGGCCTGGCTGCGCGCGCAGGGATGGCCTGAGGCGATCCGGCGTCACCTGCGCTATGGCGGTAAGCTGATCGGTGTGTGCGGCGGCTTCCAGATGCTGGGGACGAGGATCGACGATCCGCATGGCGTCGAAGGCAACGCCGGCGCATCGGAAGGGCTGGCGCTGCTGGAAATAACGACGTCGATGACCCGACATAAGCAGCTGCGCCAGGTCAGCGGCGTGTGCGCCTTCGATGCGAGCGGTGCGCAAGTAGCAGGGTACGAGATCCACATGGGCGAATCGGAGGGCGCGGCCCTCGGCCAGCCGGCGTTTCGTGTCGATGGACGGGCCGAGGGGGCCTGTTCGACGGATGGGCAGATCCTTGGTACTTACCTGCACGGACTGTTCGATCATCCCGACGCCTGCGCGGCGCTACTGCGCTGGGCCGGAGCGCGGACGGTGCACCGCGTCGATAGCGCCGCCTTGCGCGAAGCGAGCCTGGACCGGCTGGCCGATGCCGCGCAGCCCCTGCTCGAGCGTCTGCGATTGCTGTCGGCCGCTTGATAGGTAATATCTATCTTCCTGCTTAAATCAATTCAATTTACCTCCTTGATGAGAATGACTATCATTTTCTTCTGATTGTGCCAAGCAGGAGCAGTAAATGATCATCGCAGCAAAACGACTCAGCCAGGTAGCGACCCACATGGGCATTGCTTATGCGCTTGCCTACGCCATGACGGGCTCGGCGGTGTTCAGCGGGCTGGCCATCCTGGTGGAGCCGGTGATCAACGTGTTGCTGCTGCCTTTCCACGAAGCGGCCTGGGCAAAACGGCACCGCAAGGCGCGCGATGCCCGCGCGCGCTATGCTTCGCTTGCGCTTGAAAAAATAAGCCAGACCGCCCTGCACGCCGGCGTCGCTTTCGGCGTGATGGCTGTCGCAACCGGTTCGTTCGCGCTCGGCGGCCTGGCCGCGCTGCTCGAACCGATCTGCAATGTCATCATCCTGCCGCTGCACGATCGCCTGTGGGATAAGCTCGAGCGTGCCTGCCAGCCGGTGGCCCAGCTGCACGGCGCCTGATGCGGCACCGCTTTTGTCGACGCGTCGACACTTGACTGGCTCTTCCCTGTCTTACGCCCTGGATCCGTATCGGTCAGGGCGTTTTACGTTGCGCTTCCGAAGTCGACTAATGCCCGCCGTGGCCGTGTCCGCCGCCGTGATGTCCCCAACCGCCACCGTGACCGGACCAGCCATGGCGGCCGCCGTGGTACCCATGGTGGCCGCCATGGTGGTAATAACCGAAGCCGAAGTTCAGCGAGACCGGTGGCCCGACATAGGTCGGATACCCGTAATATCGATAGGGGTAATAGTAGGGATAAGAGTAGGGGTAAGCGTAGGGATAAGAGTAAGAGTAGGGGTAAGAGTAATAAGGATCGTAGACACATCCACTGATCCCACCGGCCAGGAGCAAGGCGACCGCAAGACGCTGTACTGCTCGGATACGTCGGGTGTTCATGACAGTTCCCGGAAACGAGGGCCCTGCATTCATCCTAGTACAGCGTGCCAAGTTTTCAATAGAACTGTTCGTCACGCATCCGAGAGCCCTTGTAGGGTGGGGACTCGTCCCCACGCGGT
>DOUW01000040.1:9438-9575 GCA_003520365.1 Massilia sp. | reverse complement strand
CGCGGCGGCGACGGCCTGTTCACCGCCGGCGAAGGAGAAGAAGAGGAGGTCTACCACCTGGCGCGCAGCCATTTCAGCCTGAACGGCCGGCGCCACGAACTGCTGCTGCTGCGCCACCTGACGGCCGAGCTGCGGCG
>DOUW01000040.1:9036-9423 GCA_003520365.1 Massilia sp. | reverse complement strand
TGCAGACCTGGAAAAAGGTGATCCGCGTGATCAGCCATGAGCTGAACAACTCGCTGGCGCCGCTCGCCTCGCTGGCCCACTCGGGCGCGGAGCTGGTGCGGCGCGGCCAGACCGAGCGCCTGCCGCAGATCCTGGAAACCATCGGCGAGCGCACCCGCCACCTGGAAAGCTTCATCCTCGGCTACGCGCGCTTCGCCAAGCTGCCCTCGCCGCGCCTGCAGCGCTGTCCCTGGCCGGCCCTGGTGGCGCGCCTGGGAACGCAGGTCGCATTCCGCGTGACCGGCGAACTGCCCGAGGAAGCCGCGCAATTCGACACCGCGCAGATGGAGCAGGCCCTGCTCAATTTACTCAAGAACGCGCACGAATCGGGCTCCCGGCCGGAGGACG
>DOUW01000040.1:385-8896 GCA_003520365.1 Massilia sp. | reverse complement strand
CACCGGCCTGGGCCTGGCGCTGGTGCGCGAGATCGCCGAGGCGCACGGCGGGCGCGTGCTGCTGGCCAACCGCGAGGGCGGCGGCCTGGTAGTGACCCTGCTCCTGCCGGCGACCTGACGCGCCGTCGGCGGCGGCTCTGGTAAGATCGGCCTTCATCACCGCCGATCCCGCCATGCCAAGCAAGCCCCCTCCTTTCGATCCCCGTTTCGCCCAGCCGGGCCATCCTCCCGCCACCATCACCGAATTCGACGGCGTGCGCTCGCTGCACCTGGGCACCTCGTGGGAGCAAGGCGCGATGCGCCTGGCGCGTCCGGATGCGATCGAGCTGACCTACGTGCAGATGATGATGGCGTGGATGCTGTTTCTCGACGCGCCGCGGCACATCGTGCAGCTGGGCCTGGGCAGCGCGGCGCTCACCAAGTTCTGCCATCGCCGCTTTCCCGAAGCGAAGGTGACGGCGGCCGAGCTGAACCCGAACGTGATCGCGATCTGCCGCGCCCTGTTCGAACTGCCGCCGAACGACGCGCGCCTGCAGGTGCGCGAGATGAACGCCCTCGACTTCGTGCTCGACCCGGCCAACCACGGCAAGGTCGACGTGCTGCAGGTCGACCTGTACGACGAGGAGGCGCGCGGGCCGGTGTTCGATACGCCGGCGTTCTATCAAGCCTGCTTCGACTGCCTGGGCCGGGACGGCATCATGACCACAAACGTGTTCGGCGACATCTCCTGCTACGACAGGAACCTGGACGCGATGCGCGAGGTGTTCGACGCCGTGGTATGGCTGCCCGAGGTGCACGACGCGAACATCGTCGTCCTCGCCTTCAAGAACGCACCAGAGATCGATTTCTCGGTGCTCTACGAGCGCGCCGGCGAGATCAAACGGCGCTACAACCTGCCGGCCAAGGACTGGGTCAACGGCTTGAAGGAGTGGATGCGCGACCAGCAAGAGTAGCTGGGTTCTAGAGCGCCATGAGGTTTTTCAGGTGCTCTAGCGGCAATCTTCGGGCAGCGCATCCGGCATGATCCCTTCGGCGCTGCAGGCCCAGGAGATGTTCTTCTCCTCGTCCATCGAAGGCTCGAACACGAGCACTCCGGCGCCCTGTTTCGTCTCGATGCTGGTCAGCACGCGCAGGGTCGCGTTCTTCGGGTCGATTTCCAGTTCGCGCACGGCGGGAGCGCCGGCGCTGGCCTGCACGCCGGCCTGGGCCAGGGTCGGGATGCTGCCGTGCTCGACGAGATAGGCCTCGACCTTGGCGCTGGCGCCCTGGCCGGCGGCATAGGCACTGGCCACCACGGCCTTCTGCTGGTAGGCCTGGTAGGCCGGGATACCGACCGCCGCCAGGATACCCGCCATCACCGCCAGCACCACCACGCCGCCTGCGCCGCCGGCACCCATGCGCGGCACGAACAGGGCCATCAGCGCGGCCAGCCAGTGGCGGCGCGGCTGTTGTACTTCCTGCCCGGCGGCCAGGGCACGCACCGCGGCCATGCGCTTGACCAGCCAGGGGTAGTCGCCGACCAGCTCATGGAAGGACATCCAGAAGCCTTCGGTCTCGCGCGACTGCTCGATGTATGCGCTCTTGTTCATGGTGCGCCAGCGCCTGCCGCCGGCCGCCAGCGCGGCCATGCCGAATTCGGCGTTGATCGCTTGCTCGCAGGCCGCCAGGCCGTGGCGGTCGCAGGTGTACTCGCGGGCGCGAGAATAGGCGGCGCCGACCAGCGGCAGCATCGAGGCCGGCAGCAGCACGGTCGCCCAGCTCAGGTGCTTGCGCTTGATGTGGCCGATCTCGTGGCCGATGTAGAAATTCAGCGCGTCCGGATTGTCGTGCAGGCCATCGACCACGTCGGTGTACAGCACCAGGAAGTCGCGCCCCAGGAAGCGGGTGGCAAAGGCGTTCAGCGAACCGCCCATCTGCAGCAGGTAGGCCTCGGGTTCGCGCTCCAGGCCCAGCTTGGCGCAGCAGGCCAGGATCTGGCGGTCGAGGTCGGGAAACTGCTCGGCGGTGATGCGCACGCCGGTGCCCTTGATATAGGAAATCAGCGCCGACTGCGCGAAGCAGTAGAACAGGAAGAACATCAGCGCATAGCTCAGCACCGCCCAGCCGAGGCCCAGCACCAGCCCGGCCCAGACGAGGAGCGAGAGCACCAGCATCAGCACGAACAGTGTCTTCTCGTTTTTGTACACCAAATCCATTTCCTGACCTTTCGATTGTCCGTTTGTAATTACAACTAGATAACTCTACATTATTGTCAAAAGGAAATGTACAGTTAGCTCAACTAGGTGTTGCCGGTTCGACACAATATGAAGTGTTCTCCGGCTGGTATTGCCTTAGCTCAAGTCCAGCAGAGTAACCGCGAGCAAGATTCCTTGGTCAATGACCGTTTTCAATAAGGAATCACGATGCCCCACCCGACCTTCCACCCCACCCTGCTGGCCGCTGCGCTGCTGGCCGCCTTTCCCCATGCAGAAGCACAAACGGCCGCGGCGAGCGATGCGGACACGCAGACGGTCGTCGTGGTCGGCTCGCGCGGCGCCGCCCGCTCGGCCCTCGACACCTCGGTGCCGGTGGGGCTGGTGGGCGCCAGGGACCTTGCCTCGACCGGCACGCTGGAACTGGGCAAGGCCCTGCAGGAGCTCGACCCCTCGTTCAATTTCAGCACCACCTTCATCAGCGACGGCACCGACATCATCCGCCCGGCGACGCTGCGCGGCCTGGGGCCGGACCAGCTGCTGGTGTTGGTCAACGGCAAGCGCCGCCACCAGCAGGCGCTGGTGAACGTGCAGCAGACGGTCGGGCGCGGCTCGGCCGGCACCGACATCAATGCGATCCCGATGTCGGCCATTCACCACATCGAGGTGCTGCGCGACGGCGCCGCCGCCCAGTACGGGTCGGATGCGATCGCCGGCGTGATCAACATCGTGCTGAAGGAAGGCGTGGGCAAGGGCCTGGTCAGCGCCAGCGCCGGCACCACCTCCGAGGGCGACGGCGACACTTACGGCGCCAGTGCCTACCACGGCTTCGCGCTGGGCTCGAACGGCGGCTACCTGTCGCTGGCGATGGAAGCGCGCAAGCGCGGCGAAACCAACCGCGCCGGCCTCGATACCCTGCGCGTGACGCCGGCGCGCGTGACCCAGCGCATCGGCGACAGCCGCGCCAAGGACGGCTACCTGTGGACCAACGCCGCGCTGCCGCTGGGCGGCGGCGAACTGTACCTGTTCGGCGGCGCGTCGAAACGCACCGGCGAGGCGGCCGGTTTCTTCCGTCCGCGCGAGGATGCGCGCAACGTGCCGGCCGTGTACCCGAACGGCTTCCTGCCGGAGATTCGCACCGAGGTGCGCGACGCCTCGCTGGCGGTCGGCTACCGCGGCATTCTCGCCGGCGACTGGAAATACGATGCCAGCTTCAACCACGGCCGCAGCGAACTGGTGTTCAACGAGCGCAACTCGATCAACGTCAGCTACTGGTACGAGAACCCGTGTAAATGCGAGTCGCCCTTCGCGGCCTACACCGGCACGCTGGGCTTCCACCAGTCGACCTTCAACCTCGACTTCAAGGGCTCGGTGCGCTTCGCCGGCCAGCCGATCTTCATCGGCACCGGCTTCGAATACCGGCGCGACAGCTACCGCATCGAGGCCGGCGAACCGGCCTCTTACCAGTACGGCCGCACGAACAACCCGGCGCTGGTCATCCGCGACCAGCACGGCGGCATCGCCCAGGCCGGCATCCAGGGCTTCCCGGGCTACACGCCGGCGACCCAGGTCTACGACGGCCGCCACAACACCGCCTTCTACATCGACGCCGAGCACAAGTGGAGCGACCGGCTCACGCTCGGTTCGGCCCTGCGGCGCGAGCGCTATTCCGACTTCGGCAGCACCACCACCGGCAAGCTGATCGCGCGCTACCACCCGAGCCGCACGATCGGCCTACGCGCCAGCGCCTCCACGGGTTTTCGCGCGCCGTCGGTGCAGCAGAAGTTCTACAGCTCGGTATCGACCAACCTGAACGGCGCCGGCGTGCTGACCGACACCCTCACCGCGCGCGAAGGCAGCGCCGTCACCCGCGCCTTCGGCATCGCACCGCTGAAGGACGAGACCTCGCGCAGCGCCAGCGCCGGCATCGTGCTGCGTCCGGCGCCCAACTTCAGCATCACGGCCGACCTGTACCGCACCGACATCGATGACCGCATCGTCTTCTCCAGCACGATCGCTCCCGAGAGCGGCGCCTGCCCCACGCCCGCGGCCTGCCCGATCCGCGCCATCCTCGCGCCGCTGCGCGTCGGCCAGGCCCAGTTTTTCACGAACGCGATCGACACCGAGACGCGCGGCCTGGACATCGTCGCCGAACACACGACACGCGGCGTCGCCGGCGGCACACTGGTGCTGTCCGGCCAGCTGGGCCTGAACAGGACGAAAGTGAAGTCGCGCCATTCGCAATCGGCCGTTCTCACCGGCGCCCAGCTGTTCGACGACGCCCAGGTGACCCTGATCGAACGCGGCCAGCCGCGCCAGCACCACGTGGTGGCGGCCGACTTCTCGCGCGGCGCCTGGAACGCGAACCTGCGCGCCAACTACTACGGCGAGGTGCAGGGCCAGGGCTTCACGGCGCCCTTCATCCAGACCTGGAAAGCGAAGTGGCTGCTCGACCTCTCTAGCCGCTATGCGCTCAGCAAGGCGCTCAGTTTCTCGGCTGGCGTGAACAACCTGTTCGACACCTATCCGACGCGCTGGGATCCGCAACGCGCGGCGCCCTTCCCGCAGATGGGCTTCACGCATTGCTGGGAGACCTGCCCGTTCGGGATCAACGGGCGGACCATGTATGCGCGCGCCGAATATGCGTTCTGAATACCGGCAGCGCTGACGCTGCCGTTTCAATAGCGACCGCGCCCTGGCCTGTTCAGAAAGGGCAGCGAGCGCTATGTCCGTTTTCGAACGGAACAGCCCGATTCCCGGTCGTATGCTGAGCGTACGGCTCGGGCAATACCATGCGCCCGGCCGTGGAACGACGGCACGAGCGAGGGCATGCAGCGCTCCGGAACGCCTTCCGGCACGCTTTCCTGCACATTCTTCGGGATCATCGACATCGCTCGCGCCGGGCATTGGAAACCCAGGCGATCACCGATACCGAATGACCATGACTACGCCTACCCTCGCGCCTAAGCTCGCACCTAAGCTCGCGCCTGCCTCTGCGCCGACCTCCGCCGCCAGCGGCGCCACTTCCGGGGACACTCCCGCGGCACAGGGCAAGGGGCGCCGCGCAGCGCCGCTGTCGCTCGCGGCCTGGAAGCAGTTCGTCAATGTGGCGAAACCGTACTGGCTGGGCGAGGAAAAAAGGACGGCCTGGACCCTGCTCTTGCTGCTGATCGCGCTGATGCTGGTCGAGACCAAGCTGGCGGTCATGCTGAACGACCAGGCCGGCGAGATGACCTCGGCGCTGGCGGCGAGGAACGGCGACCGCTTCTGGACCTCGGTGCGCGCCTGCCTGCTGGTGCTGGCCTTCGCGATACCGGTCTACGCCTTCTATTACTACATGCGCGACCGCTTCGCCAACCAGTGGCGGCGCTGGTTGACCGGCCGTTTCCTCGACGGCTACCTGAACGGGCGCAAATACTATCGCCTGCGTGGCGACAGCGAGATCGACAACCCCGACCAGCGCATCAGCGAGGACATCAACACCTTTACCGGTCGCTCCATCCACTTCCTGCTGATCTTCCTGGGCTCGATCATGCAACTGGTGGCGTTCAGCGCCGTGCTGTGGTCGATCTCGCGGGTGCTGGTCGGCGTGCTGGCCGTGTACGCGCTGGCGGGTACCGTGGTCGCCCTCTACATCTACGGCAACCCGCTGATCCAGCTGAACTTCCGGCAGCTGCGGCGCGAAGCGGACTTCCGCTTCAGCCTGGTGCGCCTGCGCGAAAACGCCGAATCGATCGCCTTCTACCGCGGCGAAGCCCAGGAACGCGCGCACATCGACGGCAAGTTCGAGCAGGTCATCCAGAATTTCGGGCAGCTGATCCGCAAGCAGTGCTCGCTCAACCTGTTCCAGCGCACCTTCAGCCAGCTCACCCTGGTGCTGCCCTTCGTGATCCTGGCCCAGGGCGTCCTGTCGGGCGAACTGGAAGTGGGCCGGGCGGTCCAGGCGGCGGGAGCGTTTACCGCCGTGCTGGCCGCCGTGGGGCTGATCGTCGATAACTTCGAGAGCCTGAGCCGCTTCGTGGCCGGCATCGACCGCTTGCAGGCCCTGTCCAGGCTGATGCTGCCGGAACCGCAAGCGCAAGCGCCGGCCGCCGAGAGCACGCAGCCGCGCATCCAGATGCGTCCGGGTGCGCAACTGGCGCTGGAATCCCTGACCCTGCACCCGCCGCAATCGGACCGGGTGCTCATCAAGGACCTGAACCTGAGCCTGAAGCCGGGCGACGCCCTGCTCATCACCGGCGAGAGCGGCTGCGGCAAAAGTTCGCTGCTGCGCGCGATCGCGGGCCTGTGGAATACCGGCAGCGGCGTGATCCATCATCCGCCGCAGGAAAACTTCTTCTTCCTGCCGCAGCAGCCTTACCTGCAAACGGGCACGCTGCGCAGCCAGCTCATCTATCCCAGCGCGCACACCGACCTGAGCGACGCCCAGCTGCTGGCCATCCTGGAAGAGGTGCACCTGCCGCGCCTGGCCGAACGGATGGGCGGCCTGGACGCCGTGCACGACTGGGAAAAGCTGCTGTCGGTCGGCGAACAGCAACGCCTGGCCTTCGCCCGCGTGCTGGTGCACAAGCCGAGCATCGTGATCCTGGACGAAGCGACCAGCGCGCTCGACAGCGCCAACGAAGCCGCGCTGTATGCGCGCCTGCGCGCCAACGGCACCACCCTGATCAGCATCGCGCACCGCGCCGCCGTACTGCGCCACCATACCCATGTGCTGCGCCTGTTGGGGGACGGCGCGTGGGAAATGCACGAGGCGGGGGCATATCAGTTTGGCGAGACGGCGACACCGGTGCGAGGCGGGGCTGCTAACTTGCAGCTGGTGCAGCCGGGGGCTGCGATGGCGGCTGCGGCACGCTGAGCGAGCGCGGTTAAATTTCCGCCTCGAGCGTGCCCGGTGGCTCAACCGCCCATTTACCAAGTCGTTTTGCCACCATCGCCTCGCGCTGGGAAATGGACTGATCAGCCTGACGCCGAGCTCAACACCGCTCGAGAATCAAGGGATAGCCAAGCGAGGCACACTCGACCAGGAAGCGTTCGCGAAACAGTCCGGCATCGAAACCACCGAGCTTTTTCTGCTTTTCCAACAGCACAGCGGATTCGCAATAAACGCGTTGCAAGACATGTTCGATCACATGTTCTACAGGACGCGAAACAAGCAGCGCAAAGTCCGGCCGTACGCTGAAATGGCCGACATTGAACCAGTCAGGGTTCGCCGGAAGCCCGAAATGTGAACGGCCAGAGACGCGCTTCTGGAACCGGAATGGATGACGGGCCCGCCCATCTTCCCTTGCCAGATACGCGAGCATTTCGATCTGGATCCATAGGTGCTCGATGGAGCCGCCATAATCGCCGTCAAGCCCCTGCCCCAAGTTCTTCAATACGGGCTCAAGTGCAGCGGCTAATGCCCGGGTATCTTCGTCAACGACGTTTGCATGGAATGCGACTTTCATGACCTGGCTTTCTCCGGCGGTAGAAGCTGTTCAGGCAGCTCGAAGTGACAGGCGCCTCAGCGCCGCTCCCGCCACCACAAGCACAGCATGGCGAGCGCGAACACGACAGCGAAAGGCCAGCCCGGCAGCGTGCCCTGATTCCGGGTAGCAGGCGCCAAGGTACGCGCCGCATAACGTGCGGTCGCATCGCGCCGCTCTGCCGCCTGCCACAGCGGCCAGTCGCTCGGCGCGTAGACGTAAAGCTGCGCGCTCATCGGCTTGGCGCCCTGCGTCTCCATGCGCAGCCAGCCAGGCTGGCGCGGCCACACGGCCACGCAGGAAGCATCGACCCGGTCGCTGCGGCGCCGCCATTCCAGGGTTTGACCAAGGCCCGGGAAATGCACCTTGCCCTGCACGCCCTGGGCGCACACTTCCAGGCGCTGGTTCGGCAGCGGCATTTCCCCGGGCGCGAGCCAATTGACCTCTTCGTTGCGCTGCACGCCGAGGGTATCGAGCACGCCCTGCCACCACAGCGCCAGCGCACGCGGCTCCTTGATCGCCTGGCGGTGCCAGTCGGCGGCGCCGAGCCAGCCGATGCGGCCCTGGCCCCACTGGCGCGACCACACGGCGTCGCTACCCAGCCAGGCGCCGGCTTGCGTGGCGGCCGGGTTCAGGGGCGCGGCCGTCAAGGCCAGCGAACCGATCGTGGCGTCAGCGGACTGTGGGCGCAGGGCCAGCTGCACGCTGCGCGACCAGATGGCGCTGTCGTTGGCGTTCCCGCCCAGTACCAGCAGCGCGGCGCCCTCCTTCACTTGTTCCAGCAGTGCGCTACGGGTGGCGCCGGATGCGCGTTCGAACCAGGCCGCGTCGATCACCAGCAAATCGGGCTT
>DOUW01000040.1:0-268 GCA_003520365.1 Massilia sp. | reverse complement strand
ACTGCCGGCCAGCAGGTCGTTCAGCACGCGCACATCGAACGACGGCGCGCTGAAGCGGCCGCGCACCTGCAGCGGCAAGGTTTCCTCGACCACGACCGGGACCGGTCCCTCGGCCAGCAGCTTGCCCCTGGCGTCGAGCAGGCGCGCCTTCAGTTCCAGCGTCTCGGCCAGCGGCGGCAACCACTGGGCCGTCAGATCGCCGTCGCCGCGCACCTCGGCCAGCACCTGGCCGTTTTCCGCCAGCAGCTGCAGGCGCGCCGGCGCCTTG
>DOUW01000076.1 GCA_003520365.1 Massilia sp. | reverse complement strand
CTGCTTGCGCGCTCGCGTCCGCCGCAGCCGCACGCCGCGCCCTTCCCCGGCGCCACCGAGGCCGAATCGAACGCGCGCCGCAACAATTTCCTGGCCCTGGTGTTCTGCCTGATGTTCGGCACCGCCGCCCTGCCCCACATCCTGATGCGTTCCTACACCACGCCTTCGGTGCACGAGGCGCGCGGCTCGGTGTTCTGGACCCTGTTCTTCATCCTGCTGATCTACCTGAGCATCCCGGCGCTGGCGGTGCTGGCGAAATACGACATCTATACCAGCCTGGTCGGTTCCGACTTCCGCTCGCTGCCGACCTGGATCTCGTACTGGGCCAACGTCGACAAGGTCCATCCCCTGATC
This sequence comes from Massilia sp., assembly GCA_003520365.1. GTDB lineage: Bacteria > Pseudomonadota > Gammaproteobacteria > Burkholderiales > Burkholderiaceae_D > Telluria > Telluria haematophila. Next base: position 9,584 of record DOUW01000076.1, on the reverse strand, counting down.
AGCGTCACCGACATCAACGGCGACGGCCTGGTGCAGCTGGCCGAGATCGCGATCGACGGCGACGTGCTGGTGCTGGCCACGCCCGAGATCGGCGGCCTGCCCTACGTGATCTCGGGGTTGGTCGCGGCCGGCGGGCTGGCCGCCGCGCTCTCCACCGCCGACGGCCTGCTGCTGGCGATCTCGAACGCGCTCTCGCACGACGTCTACTACAAGCTGGTCGACCCCGGCGCCTCGACCCAGAAACGGGTGACGATCTCGAAGCTGCTGCTGCTGGCCGTGGCCTTTATCGCCGCCTACGCCGCCTCGCAGAAGCCGGCCGACATCCTGTCGCTGGTGGGGGCCGCTTTCTCGTTGGCGGCCTCGACCCTGTTCCCGCCGCTGGTGCTGGGCGTGTTCTGGAAGCGCGCCAACGGAGCCGGGGCGATTGCCGGCATGCTCGTCGGCTTCCTGACCTGCCTCTACTATATGTTCCGCACCAATCCGGCACTGGGCGGTCGGATGGATGCGGCCTGGTTCGATATCGCGTCCATGTCGGCAGGGATTTTCGGCGTACCCGCGGGCATTGCCGCGGTGGTGCTGGTCAGCCTGCTCACCGCACCGCCCAGCCGCGCCAGCAACGGACTGGTCGACTATATCCGGGCGCCGGAGTAGGCGCGCGCGCCAGTGCGGTTTCGACGCAACGGCCCCTGCAAAATATCCTGGGTGAATAGCTTTTTTTCATGCATAAATGTTATTCTGAAGAAACAACTATTCTTTTTGTTTCCAAAACCAGGAGTTTGGCATGTCGTTTTCCCGAGCCTCATTGGCCCACGCCCTTGTGCTTGCCCTGTCGCTGTACGCCGCACCGGCTGTCCAGGCACAGGTTGCCCCGTCCCTGCCGCCGATCGAGCGCTTCTTTTCCGCGGCCGCCTTCACCAGCGGCGTGCTCTCGCCCGACGGCCGCTACCTGGCCGCGCGCACCAGTACCCCCGGCCATCCGCGCGCGCTGGCGGTCGTCGACCTCCAGGCCAACACCGGCAAGATCGTCGCTTCGCACGCCGACGGCGACATCGGCAACATCCAGTGGGTCAACAGCGAACGCCTGATCTTCGACATCAGCGACAACCACCTGGGCGAAGGCGACAGGCAGCATGCCCCGGGCCTGTTCGGGGTGAACCGCGACGGCAGCGAACTGGTGCAGCTGGCCGACCGCGGCTACGACGCCAGCTCCAGCCGCACCGCCAGGCGCCTGCTGCCCTGGCATACCTATATGCTGGACCAGACCGGCGCCCAGGACTCCGACTACGTCTATGTCAAGAACATGGTGGTGAAAACCAGTGCACGCGAGGCGCGCTTCGAGCTGCTGCGCCTGAATACGCGCACCGGGAAAGCGCAACCGGTCACCCGGCCGACGGCGGACGTGACCGAATGGCTGCTCGACCACAAGGGCGAGCCGCGCCTGGCGATGGGCATGGTCGAGGACACCACCACCATCCATTACCTCGATCCGGAAACGAAACAGTGGCGCAAGCTGGCCAGCTACAAGGCCTACGGCGATAATCCGGACACCATCACGCCGCTCAAGTTCGGCCCGGACGGCACCCTGTACGTCGTTGCGCGCAACAACAAGGACACGAGCGCGGTCCACACCTTCAATTTCGCCACCGGCAAGATCAACCCGGAGCCGCTGCTGAGCACCGCGGGCTACGACTTTGCCGGTACGATCCTGACCTCGCCCACCAAGACGCTGGGGATGTACTTCACCACCGACGCGACCTCGATCGAGTGGTTCGACCCGGACATGAAAGCGATCCAGCAGAGCGTCGACCAGCTGCTGCCGGCGACGGTCAACCTGGTCGCGCCGCCGCCCAAGTACACGCAAACGCCCTGGCTGCTGGTGACCGCTTACTCCGATGCGGTCCCGCTGACCACCTACCTGTACAACCGCGATACGAAGCAGATCAGCAAGGCCGGCGAAACCCGCCCCGGCATCGACCCGGCACTGATGGGACGCCAGCAGCCGCTGCGCTACAAGGCGCGCGACGGTCTCGAGATCCCGGCCCTGCTGACCATGCCGCCGGGCGGGAAGCGCAGCGGTCTGCCGATGGTGGTGCTGGTGCACGGCGGTCCCTGGGTGCGCGGCGCCTCCTGGGGCTGGGAGGCGGAAACGCAGTTCCTAGCCTCGCGCGGCTATGTCGTGCTCGAGCCGGAATTCCGCGGCAGCACCGGCTTCGGCGCGGCCCACTACAAGGCCGGCTTCAAGCAATGGGGCCTGGCCATGCAGAACGACATCGCCGACGGCGTGCGCTGGGCGGTCGACAAGGGGCTGGTCGATCCGAAACGCGTCTGCATCGCCGGCGCCAGCTATGGCGGCTACGCGACGCTGATGGGCCTGATCAACGATCCGGACCTGTACAAGTGCGGCATCGACTGGGTCGGCGTGACCGACATCAACCTGATGTACGGCAGCGCGAACCACACCAGCGATATGCCGGACGAATGGAAGCGCTACGGCATGCCGGAGATGATCGGCGACCAGGTCAAGGACGCGGCCCAGCTGAAAGCGACCTCGCCGATCGAGCAGGCGGCGCGCATCAAGCAGCCGCTGCTGCTGGCCTACGGCGGCGCCGACATGCGCGTGCCGATCGACCACGGCACCAAGTTCTATTCCGCCGTCAAACGGACCAATCCGAACGTCGAATGGGTCGAGTATCCGGAAGAGGGTCACGGCTTCCGGCTGCCGAAGAACAGCATCGATTTCTGGAGCCGGGTCGAGAAGTTCCTGGACAAGCATATCGGCAAGGGAGCAGCACTGTAATGTACTGATTGACGGACGTCCGTCCGCCACAACCTGAAGGAGGTTCTGTATGTCATCTGGCAAGATCCTCGTTGCACAGGGAGGCGGGCCGACCGCCGTCATCAACCAATCGATGGTCGGGGTGGCGCTCGAAGCACGGCGCTTCCCCGGCGTCACCCGGGTCTACGGCGCCCTGCACGGCGTGCGCGGCATCGTCGACGAGGAGTTCATCGACCTCACCCAGGAAACCAGCCACAACCTGGAACTGGTGGCCGCCACGCCCTCCTCGAGCCTCGGCTCCACCCGCGACAAGCCCGACATGGCGTATTGCCAGCGCATCTTCGAGGTGCTGCGCGCGCACGAGATCGAACACTTCTTCTACATCGGCGGCAACGACTCGGCCGACACCGTGCGCATCGTCAGCCAGCAGGCGCGCCAGGCCGGCTATCCGCTGCGCAGCATCCACATCCCGAAAACCATCGACAACGACCTGGTCGGCAACGACCACACGCCGGGTTTTCCATCGGCGGCGCGCTTCGTGGCCCAGGCCTTCGCCGGCGCCAATCTCGACAACGCGGCGCTGCCCGGCGTCTACGTCGGCGTGGTGATGGGGCGCCACGCCGGCTTTCTCACCGCCGCCTCCGCGCTCGGCAAGAAATTCCCGGACGACGGCCCGCACCTGATCTACCTGCCCGAGCGCACCTTCGAACTGGCGCGCTTCCTGGCCGACGTCCAGGCGATGGTCGAGCGCCACGGGCGCTGCGTGATCGCGGTCTCGGAGGGCATCCACGATGCCTCGGGCGAACCGGTCGCCACCCTGCTGGCGAAGGAGATCGAGCGCGACCAGCATGGCAACGTGCAGCTCTCGGGCACCGGCGCCCTGGCCGATTTGCTGTGCGACGAGATCCGCACCAAGCTCGGCATCAAGCGCGTGCGCGGCGACACCTTCGGCTACCTGCAGCGTTCCTTCATCGGCTGCGTCTCGGACGTCGACCAGCGCGAGGCGCGCGAAGTCGGCGAGAAGGCGGTGCAGTTCGCGTTCTGGGGCGACGCCGACGGCTCGGTGGCGATCCGCCGCACCGGCTTCTATTCGGTCGACTACGAACTGCTGCCCCTCGACGAAGTCGCCGGCAAGACGCGCACCATGGAGGACGAGTTCATCAGCGCGAGCGGCACCGACGTCACCGACGCCTTCCGGCTCTACCTGCGCCCGCTGCTCGGCTCGCGCATGCCTGACGCGTTCCGCCTGCGCGGCGCGCGCGTACCCAAGATTTTCCGGACTTGATGCCTCGTTCGGCAAGCAACGCGGAATACAAGCCCTCCGCGTTGATGGGTGCCTTTTTGACAATGTTGTGATAAGTTAATCGGTGGCGCTCGCTCAGCGGGCGCAACACAGCCACGCCCACACCATTTCCGGTTCCCGCCACTTACTGCACAAGGATCACGCCATGCTAGTCAGGTACACCTTGATGTTCGCAAGTTTCGTTTCACTGGCAACGATCGCCGCTCCTTCGGCTGCCGCGCCCTCACTCAGCTGGCGCCTGGAGAATCCGTTCCGGCTGTTTCGCAATCCGGCCGATTTCGAACGCCTGAGGGTTCCTGCCAACACGAAGCTCGAAACCTGGTTCGCGGGAATCGGGCCGCAGATCAAGGGTGATTTTCTCCCTTATCGCCGCACTTATTGGGATCCGGCCGGCGGGGAAAACACCAGTGGCCAGTACGAGGCGGGCTATCTGCGCCCGACCAGCCATCGGATCCTGCTGAGCTGGCGGGACGCGCCGGCGGGCGCGACCTGCGATTGGCAAATTGGCGCACAACAATCCTGGCGCGCGCCATGTGCATCGACGACGGCGGACATCCCCTACGATGCCAGCCGGCGCGCGCCGTCGTCCACCGAGATCACGGTCCGGGCCGGCGACGGGAGCACCGCCACCGTTCCGGTAAAAATCCACGACTGGCTGATCCTGGGGCTGGGCGATTCGTATTCCTCTGGCGAAGGGTCTCCGGACCGCCCGGCGGAACTTCGCGTCGACGCCGCGCGGAAAGTCTGGGACCCGTATCCACCGGAGGAATCCCGCGGTTTCCAGCGCGTGTGGTTTCCGGACGGCGGCAAAACGCCCCAGGTCGCATGGTGGGACAACGAGTGCAACCGTTCGCTGCTGTCCTGGCAGGCCATGGCCGCGCTGCGGCTTGCGTCGCGACTCGCGGACGAAGCCGGGCAGGAAGGTGCAACCGAGCAGTACGCAGTCACTTTCGCTTCCTATGCCTGCTCAGGCGCCGAGTTCTACGATGGCATATTCACGGCCCAGGCGAATCCGCCTGGGGTGCTGAAACGGGCCGCGGCGGCTGACGAGACCTACCGGGCGCCGTCCTCGGTACAGCACAGCCAGCTATACGCGGCCGCACGCGACCTGTGCGAAGGAGGCCAGCCGGTCCGGGCCTTCCATGGAAACCGGCGGCTCGACATGTTCGGTTGCGCCGCCCCGCGCCGGCCGGACGCCATCCTGCTCAGCATCGGCGGCAACGATGCCGGGTTTGCCAAGGCCATCATGCACACGGTCCTGCCCCAGGCCGGCGACGGCAATACGGCGCCGGGCGCGGCGGCGCTGGGGATCATGCACAAGACGCTCGGAACGGTCGACGGACGGGCGGCGCAGACGCGCATGCAGCGCATGTCGAACCATTACCGGCCTTTGGCGACGACGCTGGAAAGCACTTTCCAGGCGCCGCGCGACAGTGTGATCCTGCTTGCCTATCCGAACTCGATCATGCGTCCCGACCGGCTCCGCGCGAATGGCGCCGGCGACTACTGCGGACTGGAAATGCGAGCCGGTATGGAAGCGGCCCGGGTACGCGCCGGGATCGCCAAATTCTGGTGGCATTTCTGGCCGACGCAGGCCGAAATGACGAGCGCGGGCAACGACATCGTGCTGGCGCTCCAGACCACGATCAAACGCGCATTGCCGGACGGATGGCGCTATGCCGATGGGCACCTCGAGGCTTTCAAGCAGCATGGGATGTGCGCCGACGCGTTCAAGGCCGAAGCCGATTCCGCCAAACAGGCGACCGATGCACATCCGGAAAACGTCGCTCGCTATGGGATGCCACGGCATAAGGTCGTGGCGCGGCAAGTGCAGCCGCTGGAAAACCTGGAATGGCAGCCCTACGATCCGGCGCAGCAGCGCTGGGTGCGCACGCCGAACGATAGTCTGCGCACGCAGACGCGCCCCTCGCTGGCAAAGTCGATCGGCGGCGCGTTTCACCCCACCGGCGCCGGTTATGCGGCGATGGCGGACGCAGCCTACGAGCAGCTGACCCGCCTGTTCGACGAACGACGCAGCGAAGGCCGCTAGCCACAGTTACCGGCAGTTAGGCGCCACCGGCCAGGGTGTGAGAATTGGAGAGCCTTTACAAACGTTCAACTGCTAAGCTCTTGGGAAAAAATGTCCGCGGCAAAAACGCGGACGACGACAAGAACCTGAACGAGAACACCATGCTTTCACGCCCCCTCCTGCGCCGGCTCGGCGCCGCGCTGGCACTGGCCCTGTGCGCTTGCGCGCCCCTGCACGCCGCTCCCGACAGCGCCGCCCTGCCGCCGATCGAACGCTTCTTCATCAACCCGGTACTGTCGGGGCCCAAGCTGTCGCCGAGCGCGCGCTACCTGGCGGCGATCTCGGGCGCGTCGGGACGCCGCACCTACCTGATCGTGATCGACCTGAAGGAAAACACCGCGAAAGCGGTGGCGGGCTACGGCAATGTCGACATCCTCGACTTCGACTGGGTCAACGACAACCGCCTGGTCTTCAACGTGACCGACAACCAGGTCGGTCCGGGCGGCGAATACCTGGCGGCCGGCCTGTATGCGGTCGACCGCGACGGCGGCAAGCTACGCCAGCTTGCCAGCCGCCGCGGCGAGGCCGAGGAAACGACCGGCTCGCACATCGCCAGCCGGATGCTGCCGTGGCATACCTTCATGCTCGACCAGCGCGGCGCCCAGGATTCCGACGCCATCTACGTCCAGAGCGCCGAGTACGACTACAACCGCAACTTCGCGCTGCGTCACGTGAACCTGTTGCGCCTGAATACGGTGACCGGCACATCCCAGGTCGTGCAGCGCCCGGCCGCGGTGCGCGACTGGATGCTCGACCACAAAGGCGAACCGCGCCTGGCCACCGCTTCCGAGAATGGCCAGGTCACCATCTACTACCGCGATCCCGCCAGGAACAACGAATGGCGCACGCTGGCGAGCTTCGATGCCTACAAGGGCGGCAAGGGCGCCTTCACGCCGCTGGGCTTCGGCAGCGACGGCACCCTGTACGTGATCGCCGACAACGGCCAGGACACGGCCAGCGTCTACACGGTCGACCTGGCCACCGGCCAGCTCGGCGCCGAACCGCTGGTGGTGACGCCCGGCTACGATTTCTCGGGCAGCCTGGTGCGCAGCGGCGACAAGCTGCTGGGCATCCGCCTGGTCACCGATGCCGAAACGATCATCTGGTTCGACCCCGCCATGCAGGAAGTCCAGAAGAAGCTCGACGCAAGCCTGCGCGGCACCGTCAACCTGATGTCCTTCCCGTCGGGGAACCATAACGAGTGGGCGCTGGTCACGTCGTATTCGGACACCAGGCCGCTGCGTTACACCCTGTACAACGTCAAGACCGGCGCGATGAATCCGGTCGGCGAGGCCTATCCCGGCATCGATCCGAAGCGCATGGGACGCCAGGACCCGGTGCGCTACAAGGCGCGCGACGGCATGGAGATTCCCGCGCTGCTGACCCTGCCGGCGGGCGGCGCCAGGAATGCGCCGATGGTGGTGCTGGTCCACGGCGGCCCTTACGTGCGCGGCAACCGCTGGGGTTGGGATTCCGAAACCCAGTTCCTCGCCTCGCGCGGCTATGCCGTGCTCGAGCCCGACTTCCGCGGCAGCACCGGCTACGGCAGCAAGCACTTCCGCGCCGGCTGGAAGCAATGGGGCCTGGCCATGCAGAACGACATCGCCGACGGCGTGCGCTGGGCCATCGCGCAGGGCTACGCCGATCCGAAGCGCATCTGCATCGCCGGCGCCAGCTATGGCGGCTATGCCACCCTGATGGGCCTGGTCAACGACCCGGACCTGTACCGGTGCGGCATCAGCTGGGTCGGCGTCACCGACATCAACCTGCTCTACGACGGACACTGGAGTTTTACCTCGGACCTGTCCGAGCAGTACAAGAAGTACGGCATGCCCGACATGGTCGGCGACCAGGTCAAGGATGCGGAACAATTGAAGGCGACGTCGCCGATCCAGCAAGCGGCGCGCATCAAGGCGCCGCTGATGCTGGCCTACGGCGGCGTCGACCGCCGCGTGCCGATGTACCACGGCCGCAAGTTCATGGAAGCGATCAAGCCGACCAACCGCCAGGTCGAATGGATCGAGTACCAGGACGAAGGGCACGGCTGGAGCCTGCCGGCGAACCGGGTCGACTTCTGGGGACGGGTCGAAAAGTTTCTCGACAAGCATATCGGGCCTGGGGCCAGGTAGGGTGGGGACTCGTCCCCACGCGTGACGTTTGCATCATGTTCGCTTGACCGTTAGGGACAACGCCACGCCAGCCACTCCACCTTGCCGAAAAAAAAGGCGCTCCTCGGAGCGCCTTTTTTATTGCGATGAACCCGGCTTACGCCACCACGGTCTGCGCCTGGCCTTCCTCACGGGTGCGGATTTCGCCGATGCGGTAGACGGTCTCGCCGGCGGCCTGCAGCTGGGCCATGGCGGCGTCGGCGTTTTCCTTCGCCACGATGACGGTCATGCCGATGCCGCAGTTGAACACGCGGTGCATCTCGGCGTCGGCCACGCCGCCGTGCTGCTGCAGCCACTGGAATAGCGGCGGCATGGTCCACGACTTACCGTCGAGCACAGCCGTCAGGTTGTCGGCCAGCACGCGCGGGATGTTCTCGACCAGGCCGCCGCCGGTGATGTGCACCATGCCCTTCACTTCCATGGCCTGCATCAGGGCCAGCAGCGGCTTGACGTAGATGCGGGTCGGCGCCATCAGCACGTCGGCCAACTTGCGGCCGTGGAAGTCGGCTTCCAGGTCCGGCTTGGCTACACTGATGATCTTGCGCACCAGCGAGTAGCCGTTCGAGTGGATGCCCGACGAGGCCAGGCCCAGCACCACGTCGCCCGGGGTGATTTTGCTGCCGTCGATCAGCTGCGACTTTTCCACCGCGCCGACGGCGAAGCCGGCCAGGTCGTATTCGCCGTCCGGGTACATGCCCGGCATCTCGGCGGTNNGTTGACGCTCATGGCGACCAGGTCGATGCCGACCGTGTCGTGGCGGTTCAGCTCGAAGGCCAGCTTGAGCTTCGTGCCGACGCCGTCGGTACCGGACACCAGCACGGGTTCCTTGTACTTCTTGCTGATCTCGAACAGGCCGCCGAAACCGCCGATGCCGCCGAGGACGCCTTCGCGCATGGTGCGCTTGGCAAAGGGCTTGATCGCTTCGACCAGGGCGTCGCCCGCATCGATATCGACACCAGCGTCGCGGTAGGACAGAGAAACATTAGATGGTTGGCTCATGGTATTTAGCAGCGGAGGCGGTAAAATAGAAGGCGTAGACCTGTTTCTGGTCAATTCGCTATTCTAGCAAAACGGCCCGGCCCCAACCCGCTAAACCGAGATAACAACAAAAACATGCCATTCTTTCCGCCAACTGGAGAACAGATTGCCGATGGGACATCGGTGCTCCGGCGGGACAATGCGACGGCGATCCACCTGTTTTGCGCAGCGTCGATGCATGCCGTGAGTCCGCGTGGGCTCGAGAGCCCA
>DOUW01000023.1 GCA_003520365.1 Massilia sp. | reverse complement strand
ATCGCGCGCATGGCCGGGCTCGGGGCCCAGGTGGCCGAACTGGCGGCATTCGAGGACTTGATGCCGGCCCCGTCGGCGCAGGGCGCGCCCATGCAGGCGTAAAAAAAACCGGCCGCGGCAACGCCGGCAGCCGGTTTCGCGCTCCATGNNCCATGCCGGCCAGCGCCGGCACGGAGCGGTGTCATTCCATCCGGATCAGTTCGGCTTCAGTTCGGCTTGTTCAGCAGCGAGCGCGAACGTGCATAGCCGAAGTACACCACCAGGCCCAGCACCAGCCAGATGGCGAAGGCGACCCAGGTATGCCAGCTCAGGAAGGACATCAGCACCAGGCAGAAGATGATGGCCAGCGCCGGCACGATCGGGACGCCCGGGCAACGGAAGGCGCGCGGCAGGTCCGGACGGGTCTTGCGCAGCACGATGACGGCGACCGAGACCAGCGAGAACGCGGCCAGCGTGCCGATGTTGACCAGCTCGGCGAGCACGCCCAGCGGGACCACGGCGGCGATCAGGCCGAAGATGATGCCGACCATCCAGGTGGCGAAGTACGGGGTGCCGTATTTCGGGTGCACGGTCGAGAACTTCTTCGGCAGCAGGCCGTCGCGCGACATGGCGAACAGGATGCGGGTCTGGCCATAGGCCATGACCAGGATCACGGTGCTCATGCCCAGGATGGCAGCCAGGTCGACGAAGCCGGCGACCCAGTCCTGGCCGGCGTATTGCAGCGCCAGCGACACCGGGTGGTCGACGCCCTCGAATTTCGGGAACGGGACGATGCCGGTCATGATGCCGGACACCAGGACGTACAGGATGGTGCAGACGATCAGCGAGCCGATGATGCCGATCGGCAGGTCGCGGGTCGGATTCTTCACTTCCTCCGCCGCGGAGGTCACGGCGTCGAAACCGATGAAGGCGAAGAACACCAGGGCGGCGGCGCTCATCACGCTACCCATGCCGAACGGCATGAACGGGGTCCAGTTGTCCGGCTTGACGTAGAACACGCCGACACAGATGAACAGGATCACCACGCCGGTCTTGATCGCCACCATGATGTTGTTGACCCGCGCCGACTCGCGCACGCCGAGCGAGAGCATGAAGGTCAGGACCATCATGATCAGGAAGGCCGGCAGGTTGAACAGGGTGTTGACGCCCGGGATCGCGCCAGGGGCGGCGCGCAAGGCTTCGGGCAGCACGATGCCGATCCCCTTCAGGAGCGACTGGAAGTAACCGGACCAGCCCACCGCGACCGTCGAGGTGGCCAGGCCGTATTCCAGCAACAGGTCCCAGCCGATCATCCAGGCCACGATTTCGCCCAGGGTCACATAGGAATAGGTGTAGATCGAGCCGGCCACCGGCACGCTGGAGGCGAATTCGGCATAGCACAGGGCTGCGAAGCCGCAGGCGACGGCGGCGATGATGAAGGAAACCGTCAGCGCCGGGCCGGCCGTGACCGCGCCGGTGCCGGTCAGCACGAAGATGCCCGTGCCGACAATCGCCCCGATACCCATCATGATCAGGTCCATCGGTCCGAGGACCTTCTTCAATCCGCCCGCGGTGCGGCTGCCCGCCACCATGGCATCGAGGTTTTTCGTCCTAAAAATACTCACTACACATTCTCCTGTTTTGCATTGTCGTCTCCCGTCGGAAGGCTGCCGGCTCGTGACCGGCCCACCTTTCCCGCTTTCCTGCAGCCTTGCCTTTTGTATTGCCGGCCCCATATCGGTGCGGGTGTCCTCCTCCGCCCGCGGCTTGCGCCAGCGGCACCGCCTGCGTTATCGCCGGATAAAAAGAAAGCGCCTGCGATGCCGCCAGGCGCCTATCGATTCACCACGCTCGCCGCCGTGTCCTTACAGGCACGCGCCGGCGGTCACATTCGGCGTTAACTTTCAGCGATAACAATAAGCCAGCACATCCGCATTATTGCTCCGTCAACCCCTGTTGAGCAAGCGCCCGCCGAACCGCATCGGCCTCCGGCTCGCCTTTTTCGATGGCTTCATAGTATTGCTTCGCCTGGGAACGGGTGATATGGGGCGGCAGAGGCGGAATATTCGCTTCGCTGACCACATCGAGGACGAAGGGTTTGTTGGCCGAGAATGCGGCATCCAGCGCCGGCCCGATCTCCTCAGGCCGCTCGACGCGGACCCCGTCCAGGCCGAGCAGGCGGGCATAATCGGCATAGGCCACGTCCGGCAACTCCTGGGACGCTTCGAATTTCGGTTCGCCGGCCATGCCGCGCATCTCCCAGGTCACGAAGTTCAGGTCGCGGTTGTTCAGCACCAGCACGACCAGGCGCGGATCGCTCCATTCCTGCCAGTGGCGCGCGATCGTGATCAGGCAGTTCATGCCGTTCATCTGCATCGCGCCATCGCCCACCAGGGCCACCACCAGCCGCCCCGGATGCGCCATCTTGGCCGCGAATGCATACGGCATGGCCGAACCCATGGTCGCCAGCCCGCCCGAGAGCGAGCCCATCATGCGCGAGCGCGCCCGGATGTCGAGCGCATACCAGGCGGTGGTCGAGCCCGAGTCGCCGGCCAGGATCGCGTCCTCGGGCAGGCGCTGCGACAGTTCCCAGAACGCGCGCTGGGGATTCAGTTCGGGCGTCTCCAGCATCGCCTGGCGTTCGAGCACCTGCCAGCTGTCGCGCACCTTCTGTTCGATCCGCTCGCGCCAGCCGCGGTCCTGCTTGCGCTCGAGCAGCGGAATCAGCGCCCGCAGCGTGGACCTGGCGTCGCCGATCAGGTTGGTCTCCATCGGATAGCGCAGGCTGACCATCTTCGGGTCGATGTCGATCTGGACCCCGCGCGCCTGGTCTTCCTCGGGCAGGAACTCGGAGTACGGAAAGCTCGATCCGACCATCAGCAGGGTGTCGCACTCGTTCATCATGTCGAAGCTGGCGCGGGTGCCGATGATGCCGATCGATCCGGTCACGAAGGGCAGCTCGTCGGGCACCGTCATCTTGCCCAGCAGGGCCTTGGCGATGCCGGCGCCCAGTAATTCGGCGACCTCGACCAGTTCGGCCGCCGCCCCGTGCGCGCCGGCGCCGGCTAGGATCGCGACGCGTTTGCCCCCGTTCAGGATGTCGGCCGCCTCGCGCAGCGCCGATGGTGGCGGCACTTCGGCGAAGGACAAGGTGCCGATGCCCGACAGGACATTGCCGTGCTGGCGGGGCGGCGTCGCCACCGCCTCTTCGTCCTGCAGGTCGGCGGGCACGATGATGCAGCAGACGGTGCGCTCGCTGCGCGCGGTGCGCATGGCGCGGTCGACCAGGTGGCGGATCTGTCCGGCGGTGGTGGCCATCTGCACGAAGGCGCCGGCGACGTCCTTGAACAGGGTGACCAGGTCGACCTCCTGCTGGTAGCTGCCGCCGAGCGAGGCGCGCTTCTGCTGGCCGACGATCGCCACCACCGGCTGGTGGTCGAGCTTGGCGTCGTAGAGGCCGTTGAGCAGGTGGATGGCGCCGGGCCCCGAGGTGGCCATGCAGACCCCGACCTCGCCGGTGTACTTGGCGTGGGCGCAGGCCATGAAGGCGGCCAGTTCCTCGTGGCGGGTCTGGACGAAGCGGATGCGGTCCTGGCGCCGCATGGCGGCCAGGATGCCGTTGATGCCGTCGCCGGGATAGCCATAGATGCGCCCCACCCGCCATTCGTCGAGCCGTTGCAGAAGAAAATCGCCTACCGTCATTGTCATTCGTGTCTCCCGGAGAAAGGGCCGATCGCCATGCGGCGAGCATAACACCGGTCCCATGCGACGACCACACCTTACCCGGGAACTACGGACGTCGCCCGCTCCGGGCACGGGACCGCAGGAAGACCCAGCCATACAGGAGCAGGTTGACGATCACGACCGCGGCCGCCAGCGCCAATTGCAGCTCGCGCGTCAGCCCGGCCGGATACAGCAGGCGCAGCACATGGTGTTCGATGAAGCCGCCCTCGTAGCCGGCCAGTCCGGCACGCACGCGCAGCAGGTTTTCCCAGGCCGTCAACGGGCAACCGCGGCCGCTTAACTCCACGAAGAAGCCCCAGGCCGCGGCCGGCAAGTGCAGCCAGGCCAGCACGGGCCGGCGCGCCACCAGCAGCGCGCCGAACACGACGAACAGCACAAAGGCCAGGTGCAGCAACAGGACCGCGGTGGCAGCCAGCGCGTCGCTCATACCGGCCCGTCATGCCCACGCCGCCCTGCCCCGGCATGGGGCTGCAGC
>DOUW01000464.1:15459-18124 GCA_003520365.1 Massilia sp. | reverse complement strand
GCCGCGATCGACGGCAGGACGCAGCCGGGTCCGGTGCAGGCGCCGCCCACGCCGGGCAAGCCGGCCGTCAAGGCGCCCGCTCCGCCCGCCAACAACGTGGTGCGCATGGTCACCATCGCGCTCGACCCCGGCCATGGCGGCGAGGACCCGGGTGCGATCGGCCCCACCGGCACCCGCGAGAAGGACATCGTGCTGGCCGTGGCCAAGCGCCTGAAGGCCAAGCTGGAAGCGTTGCCGAACACGCGCGTGATGCTGACCCGCGACGGCGACTTCTTCGTCCCGCTCGGCAAGCGCGTGGAAAAGGCGCGCAAGGTGCAGGCCGACCTGTTCGTCTCGATCCACGCCGACGCCTTCACCGAACCGCGCGCGCGCGGCTCCTCGGTGTTCGTGCTGTCGGAAAAAGGCGCGACCTCGACCGCCGCGCGCTGGCTGGCGAACGACCAGAACAAGGCCGACATGATCGGCGGCGTGAACCTGGGCCGCCACGACAAGCAGCTCGCCAGCGTGCTGTTCGACCTCTCGACCACGGCCCAGATCAACGACAGCCTGAAGCTCGGCAAGGCCGTGCTGGGCGAGATCGGCGGCATCAACCGGCTGCACAAGGCCGCCGTCGAGCAGGCCGGCTTTGCCGTCCTCAAGGCCCCGGACATTCCCTCGATCCTGGTCGAGACGGCTTTTATCTCGAACCCCGAGGAAGAAGCCAAGCTCAAGGACGACGGCTACCAGGAGCAGCTGGCCAACGCCATCACCAAGGGCATCAAGCGTTATTTCTCGGCCAATCCGCCGATGGCGAAGAGCCGCACGACCTGAGGCGGTCTTCGCGGCGCGACCGGCGCATCGGGGGGCATGGCATACTATGGCCCCCGCATAACGCATCGACAAACCGCCCATGGAAGCCGCGATCCAGACCACCTTCGGCGAACTGCCGGCCCTGCTCCTTAGCGCCCCCGACGGCGCGCAAGCCACCATCACCCTCTACGGCGCCCACCTGATCTCCTGGCGCGGCGCCGACGGCCGCGAGCGCATGTTCTGCAGCGCCAAGTCAGCGCTCGACGGCAGCCGCGCGATCCGCGGCGGGGTGCCTGTGATCTTCCCCCAGTTCGCCGAGCGCGGCAGCGGCATGCGCCACGGTTTCGCGCGCGTGAGCACCTGGCGCGTGCTGGAAAGCGGCATCGAGGATGGCTGGGCCTTTGCCGTGTTCGGACTCGGCGCCGGCGACCTCGATCCGAAGCACGCACAGGCCTGGCCACACGGCTTCGAACTGGCGCTGCGGGTGGCGATCCACGCCAACCAGCTGGCGATGCGTTTCGAAGTGCGCAATACCGGCGGCAGCGCCTTCCCGTTCGCGGCGGCGCTGCACACCTATCACCTGGTCGACGACATCGCGACCGTGCGCATCGATGGCGTCGAGCGCGAGGAACTGGTCATCGCCGACAAGTTCGACCGCGTCTACGAAGGCGTTGCTCCGCCGCTGGCCCTGGTCGACGGCAGCATCGTGCTGACGCTGCGCCAGGAAGGCTTTACCGATGCGGTGGTCTGGAATCCGGGCGCGGCCGACGCGGCGGCACTGGCCGACATGGCCGACGACGAATACCGGCGCTTCGTGTGCGTCGAGCCGGCGCTGCTGGAGGGGCCGACGCTGCAACCGGGCGAGCGCTGGGTGGGCGAGTACCACGTTTCGTAGGGGTTAATTCGACTCTTTGACCATCCGCCCTTCGCCCGCCTGCACCGGCCGCGCATTGAGGGGATACAGGCGCGAGAACAGCGCCATCTGCGCCGGCGAGGCCGTCATCGGCTGTTTCATCACCAGCCACAGGACGTTTTCGCTGCACGGCGGCGTGGTCTGCGAGCCCATGTAGGTGTAGTACTCGCGGCGCTCCGGCAGCAGTTCGTAGGGGTCGATCTCGATGCCGGGCGCCACCGCCTGCTGCTTCTCGAGCGGGATGTTGTTCCACACGGTCTGGATCGCGCCGTTGGCCTGGCCGCGCTCGAGCAGCACGGCGACGATGGCCAGCTTGCCGTTCGGGCCGCGGTGCTCCAGGTGGACCACCATTTCGGTGCCCTTGCCGTTGATTTTCTCTTCCGAGGGCCGGTGGAAGTGGAACTGCACCAGCTCGTAGCTCTGGTTGCCGATGGTGATGAAATTGCCGGCGGCGACATTCACCTGCACGGTCTTGCCGTTGTCGATCTCGGTGAACAGCGAGGGACGGTAATTGAAATCGATCTCGGCGAGGTCGACCTTCATGCCGTCGCGGATGTCGATCGGCGACTGGCGCTTGCCGCTGCCGCACTGCGACCAGGCCGGGTTGATCTTGCCCCAGTTCTCGGGGCCGTATTCGCCCTCGTAGTCCCAGTGATTGCTGATCTTCGGCGCGGCCGCCAGCGCCGCTTCCTTCTTGCGTTTCGCCTCGGCCGCCTTCTTCGCGCGGGCCGCGGCGGCGACCCGTGCCGCCTGTTTGGCGCGCATCTCGGCCAGGCGCTCGGCGATCTTCACCGACAGCTCGACCTGCGCGTCTTCCTCGCTCTGCGCGGAGACGCGCGATGCCACGCGGTCGGCCGTGGCGGCGCTCGCCTTGGCCGGCGTCGTTTCCGCCTTCACTTCCTTGTCGGCCGCCGCGGCGAGCGCCGCCATCGACGCCTTTTCGACCGGCTTGGCGCTGGCCGG
>DOUW01000464.1:0-15447 GCA_003520365.1 Massilia sp. | reverse complement strand
TTCGACAGCTCGGCCGCGAGCTTCCTGGCCGCCTCCGCGTCGGGCTTGGCGGCGGGGACAGGCGATTCGTTGGCGCTTGCGTGATGCATGACGATACTGCAAGCGAACAGGGCAATGAGCTTACGCATGGGGTTCGGGGAAGTGGCTTACCATGCTTTAACGACGCTTCCACCCGGAAACTTGAGGAAAAATACGCTCGTAAACGACAAAGCGCCGGATGCATCCGGCGCTTTGAGCGATCAGGAAAGAATCAGCGGCTCCACATGCGGCGCCCGACTTTGTACAGGCCGCCCAGCATGAGGGGCACAAGCGCGACGCTGACGCCGATCAGCACGATTTCCGTCAGGTGGTCGCGCACGATCGGGATGTTGCCGAAGAAGTAGCCGGCAGTTACCAGACTCGCCACCCAGAACACGGCGCCGGTGATGTTGTAGAGCTGGAAACGCCAGTGGGTCATGTCCGACACGCCGGCAACGAAAGGCGCGAAGGTGCGCACGACCGGAATGAAACGCGCCAGGATGATGGTCTTGCCACCATGTTTTTCGAAGAAGTCGTGGGTGCGGCGCAACGCGTCCTTGTTGAGCCAGCGGTAATCGTTCGTGAACATGCGCTGGCCGACGGCCTCGCCTATGTAGTAATTCAATGTATTGCCGGTGACGGCGGCGACGATCAGGAGCGCCATCAACAGCGGATAACTCATCTCGCCCGTGGCGCAGAAGGCGCCGGCGATGAACAGCAAAGTGTCGCCAGGGAAGAAAAACAGGACCACGAGGCCGGTTTCGCAGAAAACGATTGCGAACAGGACGATGTAAACATAAACGCCATACTCAGCCAGCAGGACGCCCAACGTTTTATCGACATGAAGAATCATGTCGAAAAATTGCATCAGATCCATAATTTTCCTAAACGGTAACGCCGCATCATACCACCAGTCAGCCTGCCGAAACCTTTGGCCGGACTGAGGCATTTGCGCTGTTTAAGGGTGGGTTAAGTTTTAAAAGCGGTTTCGAAAACGGTTTCCGAAACGCTTGTCAACCGGTTGAGTTTCGCGTCTACAATTACCTCACATTAACAACAACGAGGAGCGGAGATCATGGCAAGGATCATGGGATGGGGGGCCGGTGTTGCGCTGGCGCTGGCAGGCAGCCTGGTGCAGGCGGCCGAACCGAAGCCGCTGCCGCCGAAACCGAGCGTCGGCGAGATCGTCAAGGCTTCCAAAGCGGCCGACTGGCGCCCCCTCGACCTGGACAACACGCTCTACATGGACTTGCCGGGCGGGCGCGTGGTGATCGAGCTGGCCCCGCCCTTCGCGCCGAACCACGTCGCCAACATCAAGGCGCTGGCGCGCGAGCATTATTTCGACGGCCTCGTCATCCTGCGCTCGCAGGACAACTTCGTGGTCCAGTGGGGCGACCCGGACGAGCAGAATCCGCGTCCCGTGAAGGACGCGAAAATGAAACTCAAGGCCGAGTTCACGGTGCCGCTGAAGAACGACAAACACTTCACGCGCCTGAAGGACGTCGATGGCTACGCGCCCCAGGTCGGTCATTCGAACGGCTTCCCGGTCGGGCGCGACCCGAAAAAGGGCGAGACCTGGCTGGCGCACTGCTACGCGATGGTCGGCGTCGGCCGCGACAACGAGGCCGACAGCGGCGGCGGCACCGCGCTGTACGTCGTCACCGGCCAGTCGCCGCGCCACCTGGACCGCAACATCACCGTGGTCGGGCGCGTCGTGTCCGGCATGCCGCTGTTGTCGAGCATGCCGCGTGGTCCGGCGCCGATGGGTTTCTACGACAAGCCGGAGATGCGGGTGCCGATCACCTCTTTCCGCGTCGCCGCCGACGTCCCGAAAGAGGAACGCAGCAACTTCGAGGTAATGCGCACCGACAGCGCCACCTACCAGAAGGTGATCGAGGCCCAGCGCAACCGCGGCGGCCCCTGGAACGTGGTGGCGGCCGGGCATGTCGACCTGTGCAATGCGCCGATTCCCGTTCGTGAAAAAGGTGGCGAGCAAAAATAAGACAGCGCAGCGGCCGGGGTGGGATCAGCGAATTCGCCACGGGTATAATCCGGGGGATGAACGCGCCCGCCCCCACCCATCGTCCCATCCAGCAATTGCCCGACCAGCTGATCTCGCAGATCGCGGCCGGCGAGGTCGTCGAACGGCCCTCGGCCGTCGTCAAGGAACTGCTGGAAAACGCGCTGGATGCCGGCGCCACCCAGATCACGGTCCGCCTCGAGGAAGGCGGCGTCAAGCGCATCGCGATCACCGACAACGGCCGCGGCATCGAGCCCGACCAGATGCCGCTGGCCCTGGCGCGCCATGCGACCTCGAAAATCGCCTCGCTGACCGACCTCGAAAACGTGTCGACCCTGGGTTTCCGGGGCGAGGCGCTGGCCTCGATCGCCTCGGTGGCGGCGGTATCGATCACCTCGCGCACCAAGGACGCCCCGCACGCCTGGGAAATCGTCGGCTCGCACCTGGGCCAGGTCGTGCCCTCCTCCGGCCCGCTCGGCACCACGATCGACGTGCAGGACCTGTACTTCAACACGCCGGCGCGCCGCAAGTTCCTGAAATCCGAGCAGACCGAATACGGCCACTGCGCCGAGGTCGTGCGCCGCATCGCGCTGGCGCGCCCGGACGTGGCCTTCAGCCTGACGCACAACGGCCGCACCATCGACCACTGGAACGTGTGCGAGATGGCGAGACGGAGCAGCCAGATCCTGGGCAGCGACTTCGCCGAGGCGCGGCTGCCGATCGACGAGTCGGCCGGCCCGCTGCGCCTGCACGGCTACGTCGGCCTGCCGACCGCCTCGAAGGCGCGCGCCGACGGCCAGTTCTTCTACGTGAACGGCCGCTTCGTGCGCGACAAGCTGCTGGTGCACGCGGTGCGCGCCGCCTACCAGGACGTGCTGCACGGCGACCGTTTCCCCTCCTACGTGCTGGCGCTCGAACTCGATCCGGCGCTGGTCGAGGATNNTCGCTTCCGCGACAGCCGCGCCGTCCACCAGTTCGTGTTCCACGCGGTGCAGCGCACGCTGGCGCAGACCTCGGCCACCGCCCACGGCAGCGTGCCGGCGCCGCTTAGCGCCGCCGAGATCGCGCCCTCGCCTTCGCTCTCGAACTGGCGCCGTCCGCACGAACAGACTTCGTTCGGCGCGCAGTTGTCTCCGACCTTCTCGCCTTCGCCCTATCCGCCGGGCAGCCGCTGGGATGCACCGGCCACGCAAAGCGGCGTGGCCCAGAGCACCGCGAACTATGGCGCGCTGTTCGCCGGCGCGCCGGATCGGAGCGAACCCGGCAACGGCAGCGGCAGCGCCGCCTCGATGTCGGTCGCGCCGATGCCGATGACGTCCGCCGCACCGACCAACGACGACTTCCCGCTCGGCTTCGCACTGGCCCAGCTGCACGGCATCTACATCCTGGCCCAGAACACCCGGGGCCTGGTGCTGGTCGACATGCACGCCGCCCACGAGCGCATCCTCTACGAGCAGCTGAAGAACGCGCTCGACGCCCAGGTCGAGGGCCAGGACATGCAGGTGCAGCAGCTCCTGATCCCGGTGACCTTCTTCGCCGACGCGATCGAGGTCGGCACCGCCGTCGAGAACCAGGACACGCTCAAGGCGCTCGGCTTCGACATCGCCGCGATTTCGCCGACCACGCTGGCCGTGCGCGCCGTACCGACCCTGCTGAAGAACGCCGACGCCCAGACCCTGGCGCGCGACGTGCTGCGCGACGTGCGCGAATTCGGCGGCTCGCGCGTGCTGATCGAACGCCGCAACGAACTGCTCGGCACGCTCGCCTGCCACACGGCAGTGCGCGCGAACCGCATCCTGACCGTCCCCGAAATGAACGCGCTGCTGCGCCAGATGGAGAGCACCGAGCGCGCCGACCAGTGCAACCACGGCCGCCCGACCTGGGTGCAGCTCGAAATCGCGGCCCTCGACAAACTGTTCCTGCGCGGGCAATAAGAAACATGCAAGAGAAACTGGATAACGCCCGGCCGCTGGCCGTGGCGATCATGGGCCCGACCGCGTCGGGCAAGACCGCGGCCGCGCTCGCCATCGCGCGCGAACGGCCGGTCGAGATCATCTCGGTCGACTCCGCCCTGGTCTACCGCGAAATGGACATCGGCACCGCGAAACCGACGCCTGAAGAACTGGCGGCCGTGCCGCACCACCTGATCGACATCATCGACCCGCTCGACGCCTATTCGGTGATGCAGTTCCGCAACGACACGCTGCGCCTGGTGGCGGAGATCGCCGCGCGCGGCAAGCTGCCGCTGCTGGTAGGCGGCACGATGATGTACTTCAAGGGCCTGACCGACGGCCTGGACGACCTGCCGACTGCCGACGCCGCCGTGCGCGCCCGCATCGACGAGGAAGCGGCCCGCATCGGCTGGCCCGGCATGCACGCGAAACTGCGTCTACTGGACCCGGTCACCGCCGAGCGCCTGGCGCCGGCAGACGCCCAGCGCATCAACCGCGCGCTCGAGATCATCGAGCTGACCGGCAAGCCGATGTCCGAACTGCTGGCGCGCCGCGACAAGCCCACGCTGCCGTTCGAACTGGTGTCGTTCGCGCTGGAGACGCCGGACCGAAGCGTGCTGCATAAGCGGATCGCGCTGCGTTTCGACCAGATGCTGGGCGACTCCGACGACCAGGGCATCGTGGCGGAAGTGGCGCGCCTGCGCGCACGCTGCGACCTGACGCCGAATTTGCCCTCGATGCGCTGCGTCGGCTACCGCCAGAGCTGGGATTACCTGGACGGCAAGATCGACCGCGCGGCGCTGCGCGAAACCGGCATCATCGCCACGCGCCAGCTGGCCAAGCGCCAGCTGACCTGGCTGCGTTCGATGCCGGAGCGGATCGTCGTCGATTTCCTCGGCCCCGACCCGGCCGGCGAGATCCTGCGCCACCTCGACCAGTTATCGGATTAGCACGGACAGTAAAAAAGGCGCTTGATTGCAGGCAGCAGCCTTGACAGCACAGCCGCCGCCTTGGATAATATCGTTCGCTTTGGTGATATAGCTCAGCTGGTTAGAGCACAGCACTCATAATGCTGGGGTCGGTGGTTCAAGTCCACCTATCACCACCAGGAATTCTGACGAATGGCTTGGCTCACGCGGGTCAAGCCATTTTGTTTTAGCCGTTTTTCGGTGATATAGCTCAGCTGGTTAGAGCACAGCACTCATAATGCTGGGGTCGGTGGTTCAAGTCCACCTATCACCACCAAAATAGAAAGCCGCCGGTTCGCAAGGACCGGCGGCTTTTTGGTTTTTGGTGTGTGCGGTTTATACGTCAGCGTTCTCGTCGAGTTCAAACTCACCCCGCCCAAAGGCTTCGATCACCGCTTGCGCCTGTTGCAGGTAAGTCGCCGGCACCAGGATGCGCACCCCGCCCAGCGCCGGCGCCAGCAACAAATCGGTCTGCATCAGGTGGGCATCGGCCAGCACGGCCGGAATGCCGGACGCTTCCAGGCAGCCCTGCATCAGCGCCGCTTCCATCGGCACGAGATAGCGCGCGACGATGAACAAATCGCGTCCCGGTATCGCCTCGATTTCCGGGTGCGCGGCAAGCCACGCGTCTAGCGCCTGTTCCATTGCTTTCTCCCGCGATTGATGGATGAGTCAATATTACTCCGTCCCCGCGTCGCATGACGCCGGGTTGCGTCTTCACGACAACATGCCCGGCAGCGAGGACAGCAAATACAGCGTCACGCCGATCAGGCCGCCCACCACGGTGCCGTTGATGCGGATGAATTGCAGGTCCTTGCCGATATTCAGTTCGATTTGCTCCGACATGTCGCTGCTGTCCCAATTCTTCACCGTATCGGCGATATGCCGGGTCAGGAACACCGCGAATTCGGGTGCGGCCGCGCGCGACGCCAGTTCCAGGTTCTCGTTCAGGGATTGGCGCAGTTGCGGGTCCTCGACCAGCGTCTGCCCCAGCCAGGTGCCGGTCGCCTCGATCCGCCCGCGCAGCATCGAGTGCTCGCTGTGCAGGTCCTGTTTGAACCAGTCGCGCAGGTCGTGCCAGAGCGAGCCCAGGTAGCTGTTCAGGGACTCGTCGTTGAGCAGGTAGTGCTTGATTTCTTCGCTGCGCGCGGAGAATGCCGGATCGGCTTTCAGGCGCTCGATGAATTCCTGGGTGAACACATCGAAACGCTGGCGCAGCGGGTGCTGCGGATCTTCGCTGACCTTGTTCAGGATGCCCGAGGCCAGGCGCACCGCGATATCGGCGCCTTTGCGGCCGATCAGTTCCGAGGGCAGCATGCGCTCGATGAAGGCGTATTCGTCGCGCAGCCAGTCGACGATGCCCTGCGAAATATACGATTGCGTTTCTTCGTTGTTCAGCAGTTTCGCCAGCTGGTGAATACCTTCGTTCAGCAATTCCTGGTGGCGCCCTCCCCGCGTCAGGCTTTCCAGGATGGTGCCCGCCGATTTCGACAGGTCGACGCTGTTCACCATCGAATGCACCGCCTTGCGCAGGAAATTCTGCACCGCCGCGTCATCGAGAAAATCGAGCATCCAGGACGCGAGCTTGACCAGGTATTGCCCCATGCGCCCGGTATTCGCCGGTTTCACCAGCCAATCGGCGACCTTTTGCGCCGGGTCGTGCTTGCGGATCAGGCCGACGATGGATTCGGTATCGAGGAATTTCTCGCGCACGAACAAGGCGAGATTCTCGGCGATCTTGACCTTGTTCTGCGGGATGATCTCGGTATGGCGCGAGACGATGGGAATCGGGATGCGCTTGAACAGCGCCACCACGGCAAACCAGTCCGCCAGGGCGCCGACCATGGCCGCTTCCGAAAAAGCCTTCAACAAACCGGTCCACCAGTTCTGCGGCAGGAAAAAGCTGAGCACGAACAGCGCGGCCGCGCCGACGAAGAAGGCCAGCGCCAGCCGTTTGGCTTGTTCGAGTTCGTATTCTTTCGTCATCGGATCAGGTACGAGTTTCTACCTTGATAATCCTATATGACGCCGGCCTTTTCCAGCGTTTCGATTGCGTCAAAGCTCCAGCCCCAGTCGGCCAGCACNNTGGCGGCGCTGTGCTGGCCCGGCGTGGCCGCCGACGCACCTGCTTCCGGGACGGTACGACTGAAGCGCGGCGCCGGCGCCGGCTGGGTCACGCCGTCGATCTCCACGAAAGCCGCACGGGCGTGGTTGTGCGGGTGCAGCGGCGCTTCGGCCATGTCGAGCACCGGCGCGACGCAGGCGTCGGTGCCTTCGAGCAAGGCGCACCAGTCGTCGCGGGTGCGGGTGGCGAACAGGGCCTCGAACTTGTCCTTCAGCTGCGGCCAGCGCGACTGGCTCCACTGTTTCTTGAATTCCGGGTCGCTGGCGCCCGTCAGCTCCAACAGCTGGGCATAGAACTGCGGCTCGATCGCGCCCACCGACAGGTATTTGCCGTCGAGGCAGGCGTAGGTGTCGTAGAACGGGGCGCCGCCGTCGAGCATGTTGGCTTCGCGCTGGTCGCGCCAGGAACCGAAGGCACGCAGGCCATACATCATGGCGCCCAGCAGCGCCGCGCCGTCGGTCATGGCGGCGTCGACGACCTGGCCCTTGCCCGAGTTGCGCGCTTCCAGCGCGGCGCAGACCACGCCGAAAGCCAGCATCATGGCGCCGCCGCCGAAGTCGCCGACCAGGTTCAGGGGCGGGCTTGGCGGAGAGCCGACGCGCCCCATGGCATGCAGCATGCCGGACAGGGCGATGTAGTTCAGGTCGTGGCCGGCCGCTTGCGCCAGCGGGCCGGTCTGGCCCCAGCCGGTGATGCGACCGTAGACGAGGGCCGGGTTGCGTACCAGGCAGGCGTCGGGACCGAGGCCGAGGCGCTCCATCACGCCGGGGCGGAAGCCTTCGACCAGGATGTCGGCCTGCTCGACCATGGCCAGCACCACGTCGCGCGCCTGGGGGTGCTTCAGGTCGAGGGCGAGCGAGCGGCGGCCGCGCGCCATGACGTCGTATTTGGTGCCGAGCGTGGGGAAAGGGTTGTCGGCGCCGGGTTTGGTCTTGCGGTCGATGCGGATCACTTCGGCGCCCATGTCGGCCAGCATCATGGCGGCGAAGGGGCAGGGGCCGATGCCGACCATTTCGATGACTTTGATTCCGGTGAGGGGACCTGGCATGAATAATCCTCCGGCTTCGGATAAGGTGAGATCGGTGGGTTCGAGAACCCACCCTACGGTCATTTTCGGCTGATCATGCTTTGTACAGCGTGGACACAGGTGTCCCCCCTACAACCCCACCCGCAAGCGGAGGGGGCAGGGATATTTACACAGCCAGCAGCTCGACGTCGAAGATCAGCGTCGCGTTCGGCGGAATCACGCCGCCGGCGCCGCGGGCGCCGTAGCCCAGGCTGGCCGGGATGATCAGGCGGCGCGCGCCGCCGACCTTCATGCCCTGCACGCCTTCGTCCCAGCCGCGGATCACGTGGCCGGCGCCCAGCGGGAACTGGAACGGGTCGTTGCGGTCCTTGCTCGAATCGAACTTGGCGCCGGTGCTGCCGTCGTCGTTGCGCAGCCAGCCGGTGTAGTGGACGGTGACGTAGGTGCCGGCTTTCGCCTCGGCGCCTTCGCCGACGACGGTGTCTTCGTACTGCAGGCCGGAAGCGGTGGTGGTAATGGACATGATTTTCCTTCAAGGTTCAGGTTGAGGGGCGATTGTAGTGCATGGACTCCCGGAGCGCCATCGAGGGTCCGCTTGCCCGTCGCGGCCCTTGCCCGCGATCTTGTCTACAATAAGCCTTCCATATCGGGGAGCCGCATGACCACGCCTTCATACCTTTTCCTGCTCATCCAACGAGGCTGCCGCCGGGGTTGCCGATGAGCGGCGTCGCCACCGCCTGGGGCCGCGCCCTGCGCGCGCAGTTCTCCAGCCGCATGCTGCTGCTGTCGCTGGTGCCGCTGCTGCTGTCGCTGCTGACCTGGGGCGCGCTGCTGTGGTTCGGGCTGCAGCCCTTCCTCGACTGGCTGCATGCCGTCTTCGCCGACTACGGCTGGTTCCAGGCCAGCGGCAGCATGCTGTCGACGCTGGGCCTGGGCGTGCTGCAGGTAATGGTGGTGCCGCTGATGGCCATCATCCTGCTGCTGCCGCTGATGATCGCGAGCTCCCTGCTGTTCATGGGTATCTTCGCGATGCCGGCAATCGAGGCCTACGTCGGCCGGCGCCAGTTCCCCCAGCTCGAACGCAAGGAGGGCGGCAGCTTCGCCGGCAGCGTCTGGATGAACCTGACGAGCGTGATCGTGTTCGCCGGCCTGTGGCTGATGACGGTGCCGCTGTACGCGGTGCCGCCGGTGGCGGTGCTGGTGCAGGCAGCGTTGTGGGGCTGGGTGACGTCGCGCGTGATGAGCTACGACGCGCTCGCGGCCCATGCCACCGCCGCCGAGCGCCAGGCCTTGATGAAGGCGCGGCGCTGGCAATTGCTAACGATCGGCATGATCTCGGGCCTGCTGGGCGCCATGCCCGGCATCGCCTGGATGGGCGGCGCCGTGCTGTCGGTGGTGCTGTTCCCGTTTCTCGCCATCCTGTCGGCCTGGCTGTACGTGATGATCTTCCTGTTCACCGGCCTGTGGTTCCAGTACTACTGCCTGCAGGCGCTGCAGGACCTGCGCGCCGCCAACGCAAGCGCCCCGGTGGCATCTTGAAAGCGAGGAGAGTTCCATGGCATTCGGCCTGATCGTCGTCGGCGACGAAATCCTGTCCGGCAAGCGCCAGGACAAGCATTTTTCGAAAGTGGTCGCGCTGCTGGCCGAGCGCGGCCTGCAATTGACCTGGACCGAATTCGTCGGCGACGAGCGCGAACGCATCGCGGCGACCCTGCGCCGCACCTTCGCCGGCGACGACATCGTGTTCTCCTGCGGCGGCATCGGCGCCACGCCCGACGACCATACACGCCAGGCCGCAGGCGCTGCGCTGGACCTGCCGCTCGAAGTGCATCCGGAAGGGCGGCCGCTGCTCGAAGCGCGCATCCTGCAGGCCGGACGCGAGGCGGGCCAGGAAGTGGACTTGTCGGCACCGGAGAACCTGCAGCGCCTGAAGATGGTCGAATTCCCGGCCGGCGCCACGCTCATCCCGAACCCCTACAACGGCATCCCCGGCTTCACCATCGCCCGTCACCACTTCGTGCCGGGCTTCCCGGTCATGGCCTGGCCGATGATCGCCTGGGTCCTCGACACCTATTACGCCGACCTGTTTCACCAGCAGGCGCACGCGGAACAGTCCATGCTGGTGTATGGCCAGGCCGAGGCCGTGCTCGTTCCGCTGATGGAGGCGATCGAGGCGCGCTACACCGGTGTGCGCGTGTTCAGCCTGCCGAGCGTGGGCGAGGACGGCAGCCGCCGCCACATCGAGCTCGGCGTCAAGGGCGTGCCTAACGAGGTGGCGCCGGCCTTTGCTGCCATGCGGGCGGAACTCGACCGTGCAGGGGCCGAATACCGATGCTTGTAGGCTCCAGGCTCTTGATGTATCGGACCAAACTATGACGTTAAGTCATCGCACGGTTTTTACCGTCAAGCGCGAATTGGCAAGGCCGGCATCCGTCAACGGTCCATCTGGCACATTTTCGAGCAGTTCTTTTCAAACGCATCTTTCAAGCTTTCCGTTTCCGCCGCTTCTGCATCGCGCAGCGTTTTGAGCTTCGCGCTGTCCTGCTCGACTCGTTGCTGTTTTTGAAGATCCTGGATTTTCTTCATCTTCTCGGCATAGCGGCCACGCAAAGCGTCGGGCTCTTCAAACGCAAGCGTCGTACATTTTTTGTAACAAGCTGCTGGCGAGAACAGTGGCTCACCAAGCGCGCTGGCACTACTCCCCAGGGCACCAGCACAAATCAACACACCGACGATGATCTTTACAAGCATTTTTTCATCCATTTCAAGTAATTACTGCCGCTAAGCCAGACGAGTCAGTCGAGCATGGAACTCTTCATTGAAGCCCGTCATCGTTTTCTTTTCAGTTACCAGCACCGATACGATTTTTCCTTCATTTTCAGAAGCTACACTCTGCACGTACGCCAATTTTTCTGTAGGCAGCGGCACTTGTATGCTTTGTGAAGCGGCCGTCGGCGAGGGAAAATTGATCAATACGGTTTCGTTTCTCCGCAGCCAGATTATCCAGGCTTGCCACCAGCCGAAAAGCAGCCGTCGGCTTCCAATGCAGACTGGTATTGAGCGATACTTGCCGTCCTTCGTAAATCCGGTGGGAGACGCTGTCGCGAACCCAATCTCCCGGTAGCACGCTCAGGTCGACATCGGCCTTGAGCGGTTTTTCGTCAGCGTGGTAAGTGATCCCGAGTTTCGCCCGCCATGGCGACTGGCCTGCGAGGTGATTATCTGGACCGGCCAGCCCCGACAGACGGGATTGGGCCATGCCGACAGTCCCTGTCAAATCGAGTCTTGGCGCGCTTTTCCAAGAATCGCGCGTCGCCATCCGCACAGAGAGGTCGATACCGGCAACATCGGCCTTGCCCAGATTGACGGGCCGTCTGACATATCGTGGATCAGCTGCCCAGGCCACGCTGCCGACACCGATCTCCTGCCCGATTTTTCCTGTAATCGCGCGATAATAGATTTCCGCGGAAAGTTCGCTGTTCGCTCCGAGTGCATGTGAGTAGGATGCATTGACGCCCAGGGCGCTTTCCGGTGTCAGTTCATAATTACCCGTGGTGTCCGGCGTATCGGGACCGTTGGGAACACAGGCTCCCCCGGCCAGGCAAGGCGCAAGCGAGCTGATTCCCGGACGCGATAAAAATTGCGACATGGATGGCATTTGGAAGGTGCGCGCTATCGACAGCCTGAGCCGGCGACGTGTCTCGCCTGGAAGCTTGCGCACGACATGCAGGGAGGGTGCCCAGAGATGAAATGTTTTCCGTCCTTGCAGTGGTCCCTCGCGAAATGCAAGCTGCTGCGTTTCCATCGACAGGCCGAGATTCAATGCAATTCGCCTGTTGAGCTGCCACTCGTCCTCCACGAATAAACGCAATGTCTGCCGGGAAAACGAGTTGGAGCGCCCGAACAGAGCAACGATCTGGTCAGCTTGCCCGTCGATCAGCCCCTCGTAAGAAATGATGCCGCGCGATCTCGCATAGCGAAGCCCCGATTCCAGCTGATGTTCGTCCGACGGAGCGGGCTTGTACGTCACATCGGTAATGTGGTTCGTCTCGCTGCGCTCCTGGTTCGCTGTCGACCTGTAGGTATCGGATTGCCCGCCCTGGTCGACTTGCGCGCTTTGCCTGGACGCGATCGTATTCCGGTTCAGCGTATGCTTGACTTCGATTTGGCTCTCGTCCGGCATGCGCCAGTTTAATTGCACAGGAATCGCTTGATTGGACATTCGGTTTCGGCTCACGTCGTGTACCGTCCGCTCGCTGCCGAATCCTGGACCAAGCCGATGGTCTCTGGATTCGCTCCTGACGATGACCTGGCCGATCTCCGGCATGGTTTTCAATTCCACTGCGTGACCGATTCGATAGACCACTTCGCTGGAACCGATCAGGTAATCAGTGGATGTGTCACCGTCATACTCGCCGTACCTGGTCGTCTGCCATGCGTCTTTCTCCGATACCTCTGCATAGCGGCCGACGTTCGGGGTCACGCCATTGCGGGCGACCACGGATAAATTGAAGCTGAGTGGCGCCTCCGCTGCCGTCCCATTGTTGAGCCAGGTGAGGTTGCCGTTACCGTGGCCCGCCGCATGGGAGGCCGAAGCGGTGATTTGGCTGAAACGTTGAGGTGCCGCCGTGCGACGAATGATGTTAATTGTCCCGCCAATTCCGAAGGGGCCAGTCGACGCCGTCGCGGACGTCATGATTTCTATTCGCTCAACCTGGCTTGGGTCCATGTCGAAGGGGTCATTCACACCCGGTGGGAGACCATCGACCAGCACCTGCGTGTACCCCTGCATTCCCATCAAGCTGACGCGGCCGTCCTTACTTAGCGTTATGGCTGGCTCACGCCGCAAGATGTCGGCGACGTTCTGCTTGCCGCTCTCGGCAATTATTTTTCGCCCAATAATGAGCTTGCCAGCAACAAAATCATTCTCGCTTTGCTTCACCTGGCTCCCTGCAACGATGACTTGGGGTATGGGTTTGTCACTGGTCGCCTGGTCCTGCGCATGGCACGGTGTCATTATTGCGGCTGCGCCGCCAAAGCATAATGCCAGGGGCATGCAAACTATCTTCATTGAATTCTTGAAAACATCACCGTAGATAGTTATCTGCGGTTGAATTGGAGTACGCAAATCCCGGTGTGCAGCTCGAGGTATAAGCTCACCTGCATGGTAATTATTCAGCTACTGCATTATCTTTTTCGTCGTCACAAAATAGCATCAGGACAATATTCGATAAAAGCAAAATGGTCAATTTTAATCAATATGCTTATTGAATAAATGGCCTGCCTTATCGTGGCGAGAGATTCGATGTGATATGGCGCGAGCCGGACATCGATCGGACGTGGCATTCGTTGCCATACAGGCGCGTTTTTGTCGCGTCAACCAGACGCGTCCAACGTGCAAACGCTGAAGTCACCCAGTTCGCCGCGCCCGAGCGACCGGCTTGCTTGCGCTGACGATCGCGCCAAGCCTGAGCAGGCCTGCCTTGGAGACAACGTCCTGCTGCGTTGCACATCCTCGCCCTGTCGCATGGCAGGGCCGTGGTTTGCGCCTTGTCGGACGCTTTTCCGTCACCGATCTCATCGGCTCCCGCAGCCCATGGCTTCCTTCATGCCGTCTTGTTAACTCTGCCGTTGTTTTTTTGCGAAAAAGATCAGGGCAGGTCAAATTTGTTGAACAGGGCTACGTGGAAGACCTGTTGATGTGGTGGAATGATGGCTGCGGCGTGCTGGAATTTCGGGTGAGATTCGCGCGCCGGATGAACTAACGACGACCACGATCACTCGAACAAATCGGCAGCAAGATGGCGAGCAGGTTGGCAGTGATTGCGGGCACAATGATTCAAACCGGTTGAGCCATCATGGAAAGTACCCGCCGTTTCAGACGGCCACGTAACGTATTTCGCGCCGTGCGCATCCTGCGCGGGCGCAGCGATGGCGGCAACGCCGCGCCGGTCCTCGCTGCGGCGGGGGCCGAGCCGGATGTGCCGCTGTACGAAAGCTATCCGCACCTGTCGCTCGTTACCGACACCGGCAAGGAAGAGCTTCCCGACGATACCAACGAACCCGAGAGCGAAGGCGAGCCGCCGAAAGGCAGTGGCCGCGCCAGGCGCATCCTGTTCGGCCTGGCGCTGGTGATGGTCGCCGCCGGTTCCGCCTATGCCGTCTACGAGACGCGCACGTCCACGCTGCAGGCGAAGATCTTCGCCGGCATGATGAAGGACGTCAGCTACCGCATGGAGCAGGGACCGAGCGACGCGATCCGCTTCCCGGCCGACAGCCCCTACGACGCCCGCCTGGGCTATTCGCACCTGCCTGCCTTCCTCGGCAAGCTGCACACGCGCGACTACGTGGTCGACGCGCAGGCGCGCATGTCGCCGAAGATGCTGGAACTGGCCGACTACGGCCTGTTCGCGAGCTACCGCGAGAAGAACCGCGCCGGCCTCGAGATCCTCGATTGCCGCAGCCAGCCGCTGTTCGGTTCGCGCTTCCCTGAGCGCCAGTACGAGCGCTTCGACGAGGCGCCGCAATTGCTGGTGCAAAGCCTGCTGTTCATCGAGAACCGCGAGCTGCTCGATCCGGCCTACCCGAAGCGCAATCCCGCCATCGAATGGGACCGCTTCTCGAAGGCGGTGTTCGACAAGACCCTGCATTCGGTCGGCATCGGCGGCGGCTCGCGCGTGGCCGGCGGCTCGACGCTCGCCACCCAGATCGAAAAATACCGCCATTCGCCGGAAGGGCGCACCGCCTCGCTGCAGGACAAGATGATCCAGATGGCCTCGGCCACGCTGCGCGCCTACCACGACGGCGAAGACACCACCGGCGCGCGGCGCCAGATCGTGCTCGACTACCTGAACACGGTGCCGCTGTCGGCGAAAGTCGGCTACGGCGAAGTCAACGGCATCGGCGATGGCATGTGGGTCTGGTACGGCCGCGACTTCGCCAAGGTCAGCGCCGCCCTGAAGGGCGACATGGCCGATCCGGACGCGGTGTTGGCCTACAAGGAAGCGCTGTCGCTGATGATCGCCCAGCGCCGTCCGGCCTACTACCTCGGCGCCGGCAAGGAAGACCTGGAAACGCTCACCAACAGCCACCTGCGCGTGCTGGCGCAGGCCGGCGTGATCACGCCCCAGCTGCGCGACGCCGCGCTGGCGCTGAAGCTCAAGCCCGCGCTGGGTTCTGGCGTCGCGCCGCCGGAACCGAACGCTTTCGTCTCGCGCAAGGCCTCGAACGCGGTGCGCAACCACCTCGGCTACCTGCTGGGCGAGCCGCGCCTGTACAACCTCGACCGCCTCGATTTGTCGGTGGTCTCGACCCTGGACGCGCAAGCGCAGCAGGCC